>JALRFG010000001.1 GCA_023253795.1 Methylocystis sp. | reverse complement strand
GATCGCTTTACGCTCGGCGGTGCAGTCGGCGGCGCGTTCGGCCGGCACGCAAATCGCCCGACAGATTTTACGCGGCGTGCTCGGCGGCATGAGCCGATAGAGCGCCGCCGCCGATTAAACCAGCCGGCTCTGCGCTTTCGCCGCCGCGATGAAGCTGGCGAACAACGGATGCGGTTCGAACGGACGCGACTTCAGTTCGGGGTGATATTGCACGCCGATGAACCACGGATGCTCCGGGATTTCGACCGTCTCCGGCAATAGCCCATCGGGCGAGACGCCGGAGAATTGCAGGCCGCAGGCCTCCAGCCGGTCGCGATAGGCGAAGTTCACCTCATAGCGATGGCGGTGGCGTTCCGAGATATTGGTCGTCCCGTAGATGCCAGCGATCTGCGAGCCTTCCTTCAGCCGCGCCGGATAAGCGCCGAGCCGCATGGTGCCGCCCATATCGGCATTGACGCCGCGACGCTCCAGCTCATTGCCCTTGAGCCATTCGGTCATCAGGCCGACCAAAGGTTCGTCGCAGGGACCAAATTCCGTGGAGTTGGCGTTGGCGACGCCGGCCAGCGCGCGCGCCGCCTCGATCACCGCCATCTGCATGCCGAAGCAGATGCCGAAATAGGGCACCTTGCGTTCGCGCGCGAAACGCGCGGCGAGAATCTTGCCTTCGGCACCGCGTTGTCCGAAGCCGCCCGGCACCAGAATGCCATGCACATGCCCGAGATGCGCTGCCGGATCGCCGCTTTCGAAGACTTCGGCCTCGATCCAGTCGAGATTGACCTTCACGCGATTGGCGATGCCGCCATGCGCCAGCGCCTCGATCAGGCTCTTGTACGCATCCTTCATCTCAGTGTATTTGCCGACCACCGCGATGGTGACTTCGCCTTCCGGATTTGTGATGCGCTCGGTGACGGCGGTCCAGCGGCTCATATCCGGCTTGGGCGCGGGCTCAATGCCGAAGGCGGCGAGCACCTGTGCGTCAAGACCGGCGGCATGATAGGCGCGCGGCACATCGTAAATATTGGCGGCGTCGCGCGCCTCGATCACCGCTTGTTCGCGGACGTTACAGAACAAGCCGAGCTTGCGACGCTCTTCGCGCGGAATCTCGCGGTCGGTGCGGCACAGCAGAATATCGGGCTGGATGCCGATGGAGCGCAGCTCTTTCACCGAATGCTGCGTCGGTTTGGTTTTCAGTTCGCCGGCGCTGGGAATGAAGGGCAGCAGCGTCAGATGCACATAGATGCAATGATGCGGCGGCAGATCGTTCTTGAGCTGACGGATCGCCTCGAAGAAGGGCAGGGCTTCGATGTCGCCGACCGTGCCGCCGATTTCGATCAGAACGAAATCGACATTGTCGTTGCCGTCGAGCACGAACTCCTTGATGGCGTTGGTGACATGCGGAATCACCTGAATGGTCGCGCCGAGATAATCGCCGCGCCGTTCGCGATTGATGATGTCCTGATAGATGCGCCCGGTGGTGACGTTGTCCTGCCGTGTGGCCGGTCGTCCGGTGAAGCGCTCGTAATGTCCGAGATCGAGATCCGTCTCGGCGCCGTCATCGGTGACGAAGACTTCGCCGTGCTGATAGGGGCTCATCGTCCCCGGATCGATGTTGAGATAGGGATCGAGCTTGCGAAGACGGACCGTGTAGCCACGCGCCTGCAAAAGCGCGCCGAGCACTGCCGACGCCAAGCCTTTGCCGAGGGAGGAAACCACGCCGCCGGTGATGAAAATGTACCGCGCCATGGGACCTATCGCCTATCGATTTTCTTGCCGCGTGGATAGCGGATTCTTGGGCCGGGGAAGAACCTTCCCCAGCCAATTTCTAAAATTGTCGGATAACCGTGACGCCGCTTACTTGCTCGGCGTCGTCCATTTGACCGGCGGCGGCTCAGCCGGGGCGGGCGCAGTCGCTGCCGGAGCCGCAGCCTTCGGCGCTTCAACTTTGGGCGCGACAGTCGCGGGCGCTGTAGCCTTCGGGGCTTCAGCCTTGGGCGCTTCGACCTTCGGAGCCTCTAACTTCGGCGCGACAGCGGCGGGAGCCGCAGGCGTCGGGGCGGGCGCGCTCGCCGGCGCGTCCTGCTGCTGGCGCTGCTGCTGGGCGCGCTGCAACTGATCGAAGATGCTGTCCTTGCCGGACTCCGGCGCGACAGGAGCCTTTTCGCCGGGCTTGATTTCCTTGACCTTCGCGTCACCCTGATTGATCGCCTTGGTCCAGTCGCCGCCGCCTTCGATGCGACGCTGCCAGGCCGGAATCACCGTGAGCGCAATGCTGGTGAGGAAAAACGCCGTGGCGAGGATGCCGGTGGCGCGGGTCAGGGCGTTGGCCTGACCCCGACCGGTGAATACGCCGCCCTGGCCGCCGCCCATGCCGAGCGCGCCGCCTTCGGATTTCTGATACAAAATCACGATGATCAGGGCGATCACCACCATCAGATGGATCGCCAGAATAACCTGCGTCATTTCAGTCCTTCCCTGACGCGGAGCGGCCCGTCAGCGGGCGCTCGACGCTCAATTCCGCCGCGCTTCTACACCATGACCGCCGGCGCGCAAAGTCTGCCGGGCTTTTGATGACATATAGGCAAAAAAATCGCGCGCCGGAGCGGCGCGCGATGGTTTTTTATCCCGAGGGGGGAGGGGAGCTTAGTATTTGTTGCCGTCTTGGCCCTTCCAGTTGCCGCCGCCCTCGTCAAAGCGGGTTTCATCCTTGAAGTCGATCGTGGCGCCCGGCTCAATATACTGGCGCTCCTTGACCATCTGGTTCTGGATGGTGGTGGAGTAATAGGTGCTGGCCGAGCAGCCTTCCTTGACCTTGCCGTCAGCCTCGGGCTTACAGTCGAGATTGGCGCCCTTGGGGAATTTCACCTTGGCGGTGAAATAAAACTCGTAGCCAGCGTGGCCCGCGCCCTCGACATCCAGCGGCCAGCCGCGGGTGATATCGAATTTTTCGACAACTGCCTCAGGGTCGAATTTCTTCTTGACCAGATTTTCGAACACCTTGCGCGCCATTTCAGGCTTGGGTTCGCAATTGAAGACGCAAAAAGCGTTCGCCGGCGCCGAAACCACAAAACCGGCGACAAGCGCAGCGGCGGCGATCATCAGTTTTTTCATGTCCTGCGTCTCCTTCCGTGGCGCGCGAAACATTGTTTTGGCCATTCCCGACGCGGCGCCGGGCAGGCGCGTTTCGTCGCGCAAAACCTTCGTATTTGACAAAGTTCAAGCTGCACACGATCCCGCTTTGCGGCAAGGGCGCAACCGCGCGCGAATTGTCGCACAAGCGCTTGAGACGCGGAAAACGGCCTGCGGTGTTGCGTCGCGTCGGACGCCGTTTTATTGACGGCCCGATATCCTCCACCGCCTGTACGAAAAAGAGGTTTTCATGTCCGCCTATAAGCTCCTGCTCCTGCCCGGCGACGGCATCGGCCCGGAAATCACCGCCGAGGCGGAGAAGGTTCTCGCCCTGCTCAGCGCAGCGGGCGTCGCGAAATTCGAGATCGAACGCGGTCTGGTCGGCGGCGCCGCCTATGACGCTCATGGCGTTGCGATCAGCGAAGGCGACATGAAACTGGCGCATGCGGCCGACGCCGTGCTGCTCGCCGCCGTTGGCGGGCCGAAATGGGATGGCGTCCCCTATGACGTGCGTCCCGAGGCCGGCCTGCTGCGTCTGCGCAAGGATCTCGCACTGTTCGCCAATCTGCGTCCCGCGATCTGCTATCCGGCGCTGGCAGACGCCTCCTCGCTCAAGCGCGAGCTCGTCGACGGCCTCGACATCATGATCGTGCGCGAATTGACCGGCGGCGTCTATTTTGGCGAGCCGAAGGAAATCACTGATCTCGGCAATGGCCAGAAACGCGCCGTCGATACGCAGGTCTATGAAACCTACGAGATCGAACGCATTGGCCGCGTCGCCTTTGAACTGGCGCGCAAGCGCAGCAATAAGGTGACATCGTCGGAAAAAGCCAATGTGATGAAGTCCGGCTATCTGTGGCGCGAAGTCATCACCGCCCTGCACAAGCGTGAATATTCGGACGTCAAGCTCGAACACATGCTGGCGGATGCGCTGGCGATGCAGCTTGTGCGCTGGCCCAAGCAGTTCGATGTCGTCGTGACCGACAATCTGTTTGGCGACATGCTCTCCGACGAGGCCGCCATGCTGACCGGTTCGCTTGGCATGTTGCCGTCGGCCTCGCTCGGCGCCGCTGACCCCAAGGGCAAGCGCCATGCGATGTATGAGCCCTGCCATGGCTCGGCGCCGGATATCGCCGGCAAGGGAATCGCCAATCCGATCGCCATGATCGGCTCGCTGGGCATGGCCTTGCGCTATTCCTTCGATCTGCCTAAGGCGGCGGACGCCATCGATGCGGCCATCGCCGCCGTTTTGTCCAAGGGATTGCGCACCGTCGACATCAAGGGCGACGCCCCGGCCAGCGTTTCGACTGGCCAGATGGGCGACGCAATTGTCGCCGAACTGAAAAAGTCTCTGGGCTGATCACAACAAAAAACGCGCGGTGGTCGATGACCACCGCGCGTTGTTGACAGAAGCTTATGCGTTCTTGTCGCGTAATTGCCGAGGGCTTTCGCCTCTCTTAGCGGCGCTTGCCCTTGCCGCCTTTGCCGCCACCGAACTGCGCGCGGCAGTCAGGGCTCAGCTTCGAGACATTGGCGCGCAGGCACTTCTCAATGGCGTTCTCGTCCGGAATGGCTGAATCGCAGTAGGTGCGAGCGTCGTTTTCGCAAGCGGCCTGCTGATCGGCGGTGCCGCCAGCGAATGCGGGCGCAGCCGCGAAAAGGGCCAGAAAAGCGGAAATCCGGATAATATTGCGCATTCAGTCGTTTCCTTCTTCGATCAATTTTATGCTGCGGCGTGTCCGGTAGCACCGGTCCAACCCGTCCCCCGGGTTAAACCATACGGCATCGGCACGAGTCGATAAATGATTTTGATGACGACCAATTGCAATGGGGCTCGCCTTGATTATGAAATCAGGCGGAGTTCGCCTTGGGGAGTATGCAGGTTGCATCTTAAAGCGCTTGATATTTCTGGGAACAACTCAAAACTTACGCAAAAGCGCCGTGTTGATCGCAGTGGAAAAGTGGTCGCCCAAATCCGGTCGCGCCTCGTTTACATCCCCTTGCCCTGACCGGGCGTAAAAATAGCTTTCACTCGTGGGCGTGGCGTAAGCGGCGCTGCTTCGTCGCCCAACGGTCCGACTGCCGCGCCGGTCGTCGGTGCGCCGGTGCGAACAACGCCCTGGTTTGTCGTTAGATTATATTCCATGGCGTCGCCTTTAACGACGGTGTCTTTTTTTGCGTAGACGACATTGCCTGTGAACAGAGCCGTATTCGCTTTCTTGTCGAAATCCATTTTGGTTCCTGTCACCGTGGTCTCGCCGGAGACATAAATGACATTGCCGGTCAGAAAGACTTTATCCTTGGCCTGATCGTAGATGAGTTTTTCGCCCTTCACGACAGACGCGCCTTTTTGATAAATGACGTTGCCTGTCAGCAAAGCGGAGCTGGTTGCTTTATCAAATTCCAGATTATCCGCCTTGGTGAGGCCGTCTCCCTGTTGAATGGTGACGTTGCCGGTCATATAAATTTTATTTTGAGCACGCTCGTAATTAAGCTGATTGCCGGAATAGGTTTCTTTTTGTGTGTTGATGACGACTGGACCTGCAGCGTCAACTCTGTTGACGCGATCCGTCGTTGATCCTCCTGCCGCTCCTTCTGCAGCATTGTCGAGAAAGATCGTGAGATTTGCGGATTTGAGCGTTGAAGGGCCGTTCGTAACCAGAACCTCGCCGGTATAAACCAGCAGTTTCTGGGCATCCTTCATATCGAGGCGGTTCGCTTCGATCGTCAGTGGGTCTTTGTCGGTTGCGCCCGGCAACAAACCATCGCCGGCGCGCAAAGATGTGGTGGCGAAGAGCAGGCAGAGAACAGAAAAAAAAAGTGTCGCAAAATTCTGCTTCATATGTTCAAGCCCTGGTCCGCCGGCTCTGGGTCAATCAGGAAAGAAACTCATCAATCTGCGTCAGAGCTTTGAGGACGTAGTTGCCGCCCGGAACGCCATTGAGGAACTCTTCGGTTTTTTGCGGTTCTTTACCGGAAGCGATCATCAGCCCGGCCGTTGCGAGCAGAAGAAGCGCAAGCAGTGGAAACAGGAAGCCGGCGAGAACGCCGCCGCCGAGAAGCAATCCGTATTTCGTGCGATTAGATGACATGTGAATGTGTCCTTTCTCGAAAGAGCCGCGGTTATGGACGTTGAGCCGGATGATCGAAAATCGCGCGCCATCCAGAATGAATGATGGCGTTTACGCCACAGCTACGCGGGATCATGAGGCTGAATTTTCCGGGTTTATGCCGCGCAGCCTGTCTGATCTCCACCTGTTCCGTCGGCGACGACGGGGATTCGCTTCGACTCACCACATATAGCGCAACTCGCCATGAACGACTTACCTTTCAGGCGGAATTGCGCCACTACGCCCATCCTGCGTCCACATCGTTGGTAAAATGCCTCTGTCTCCGGCGATCAGGGTCAGATCGCGCGCGTCAAAACTCAATTTGGGCGGCTAAATACACTTAAGATCAAATCATTGTTGAATTTTGTGCGCCGCACAAATATATTTGTTTTGCTCAATATGAGGATATCTCCTTGGGCACTCCCTCCCTTGACTTGGACCGCCGGGAAACCGGCGGTCTTTTTTTATTTTGTCTTTCCTTCATCTGGGCGCGCATTTGCGCCGGCTCTGTCGCGCAGTGTGGCTATTATGCAACAGCAGGTTGAATTGATGCGGTTTCATAGTTTTTGCCACAATTCAGCCGATTGTCCCGGAGATGGTGCCCCTACGCCTCCTTGGCGTTTTCCTCCCTAGACTTTGGACCGCTGGCCCGTTCAGCGGTCCTTTTTCTTTTTGCGCGATATATGCGATGCAGGCTGACCTGAAGCCGGGGCGGTTATAATGATCAGCAAAATTGTTGCGACGCTCATTGTCATCAGCGGTCAGGGCGGCAACATCGCCTCTAACTATCATCAGAGCTGGGCCGCCTGTCAGGCCGCCCGCGCCGCTTTGCCGGATGGCGGCTATGACAAAGTCGAGCTTGCCGCGCCGAAGCCAGAAGACGCCAGCAGCCACAAAATATCGGACCTGCCTCCGAATGTGACGGTGTTCGTCCAGAAAAAAGACCGGCGCCCGGTCGCCTGGGCTTTTTGCGTGCCGCAGGGCAATCCTGCCGAAGAGGGCGCGCCGTCTTCGATCCTGCCGCCGGCGGCGCCAGCCTCAAAATAACGCTTCGATCAGAACGGGTGATACTGGTACAGCCAGTTTTCGCTCAGCATGGTGTCGCCATGCTTGAGATACAGGCGCATCTCCACAGGGTCCGGTCCATCGACCGTGAGATCGAATTGTGCGCGCCAGTGGCCGGGCACCTCATCGAACACCGCTTCGGTGAAGACGTAGGAGAAGGTCCCGCGTGACGCCCAGAGCACCGGTTCCGGTTTGACGCCGAACGGCAGTTTGGCCAGCGACTCGCCGAGAAACTCGATCATGAATTTGCGCACGCCTTTGGGACGCGTCAGGCCCGGCTGACCGCCATTGCCCAGACGCGTCGCGACGCAGCGCGCCAGCGGCGTCGGGAAGGGTTCGTCGGCCTGCCAGTGGAGGCGATAGGAGAGCTCAAAACTCGCGCCGGGGACGGCGGGTTTCTCGGGCACCCACATGGCGACGATATTGTCGTGGATCTCGTCGTCGGTCGGAATTTCGATCAGCTGGACCGTGCCCTTGCCCCAGTCGCCTTTCGGTTCGATCCAAACGCTCGGACGGCGATCGTAAAACACGCCGTCGAGATAGTGATCGAAATTGCGATCACGCTGCATCAGCCCGAAGCCTTTGGGATTATTGTCGCCAAAAGCGGAGGCCATGACGCGGCCCGGATTATTGAGCGGTCGCCACAGACGCTCGCCGGCGCCGGTCCACATGCTCAGCCCGTCTGAGTCATGCACTTCCGGTCGCCAGTCGACGGCCGTCGGTTTCACGGTTTCCGAGAACCAATACATGGAAGTCAGCGGCGCCAGGCCAAAGCGTGTGAAGGAGCCGCGCAGATAGAGGGCGCAGTCGATGTCCATCACCACGCCCTTGCCGCGTATCATCAGGAATTTATAGGCGCCGACGATCGACGGGCCTTCCAGCAGGGCGTGCAGGACAACGCCATCGGCCGTCTCCGGACCGACATAAATATGGGTGAAGTCGGGGAACTCTTCGTTCGTGCCCGCTTGCCAGGTGTCGAGTGCGACGCCGCGCGCAGACAGGCCATATTGGCGCAGAGCGCCGATGGCGCGGAAATAGGAGGCGCCGAGAAAGGCGACCCAATCGTTCTTTTTCCAGTCGAGCGCGCCGTCTTTTGATTCCTGTATGCGGAAGCCGGCAAAACCCGCGCCTGCCGGCAACTGATGCGCGATGGAATCGGCGGGCATGTTGAAATAGATCGGATCGTAGACGATCTCCCGCGCCAGGCCGCTATCGACAGCATAAACGCGCACGGCCTTCTGGAAGAATTTGCCGAGATGAAAAAACTCTACCGGAAAGCGCTCTTTCGTGTCGGCGAAGAGGGCGTGGTCGGTGTTGTAGGTGATCTTGCCCCACGCCTCGTAATCGATTTTCGAGGTGATTTCCGGCGCCGGAATATTCGGCTTGCGGTAGGGTTCCTTGATGAGCCGCTGCGCTTCCTGCTTGAGCAACTCAAAGGAGAAAGGATGCGGCTCGCCAAGCTTCATGGCGCTGGTTTGCGCCTGCGCCGGCTCGCCGCCGACGGCCCCCAAAGCGCCCGTCGCCGCAGCGACCTTGAGAAAAGAGCGGCGATCCTGCTTGTTAAACATGGCTAAGGCTCCCGACCGTTTGGTGTCGTGGATGAAAAATAAAACTGCCGAACTTTATAAAGACGTGTCGTCGCTCAGCCGCGGATCGGCTCGTTTTTGATGGCGGTCCGCATAAAGAAATAGAGGCCGACGAAACCCAGCACCGAGAAAAACACTTCCAGCGCGCGGCTCACCATCGGATCAAGCTGGAACAGGCCGCCCAGCGCCCAGCCGGCGGCCCATGACGCGCCAACAAGCTCCGTGCCAACGAGGATCGCCACTGCGACAATCGTCGACAGATGAAGGTAATTGATCGGCTTGTCGCTCATCCTGCTTTAACCTGCTGGGTGCGGCCGCGCCGCGCACCGCATGGTGCTAGCGCAAACAACCGTGGCGCGCAATGTTCGCGGTTCCTGCGTCTTGCACGGCCTAGAACGGAATATCGTCGTCGAGCTGCTCGGACAGACGGCCGGCCGGGGCCGCCGCCGGGCGACGTTCCGCCGGCGCCCGCTCCATCGGCGAGGAGCGCCCGAAGGAGCCGCCGCCCTGCTGGCTATAGCCGCCGCCGCTGTCGTAATCACCCTCGCCACGACCGCCGCCCTTGCTGTCGAGCAGGGTCAGTTCGCCGCGAAAACGTTGCAGAACAACTTCTGTCGAGCGGCGCTGGTTGCCGTCCTTGTCGGTGTATTCGCGGGTCTGCAACTGGCCTTCGAGATAGACCTTGGAGCCCTTGCGGCAATATTGCTCGGCAATTTTTCCGATATTTTCATTGAAAATCTGAACGTTATGCCACTCGGTGCGATCCTTGCGCTCACCGGTGTTCTTATCGCGCCAGGATTCTGTGGTCGCCACCGAGAAGGAGACGACGCGATCGCCGGAAGGGAAGGTCCGCACTTCCGGATCGCGGCCAAGATTGCCGACCAGAATGACCTTGTTGACGCTGCCCGCCATAATCTTCTCTCCACGCTTTTTCGAAAACGCACTCTAGTCGAAACGATCGCCGGACTCGCCCGCTGTAGGCTCTTGTCCACAGATCATCCGATATGTTCTGTGTTTGTTCCTACCATTGCGAAGGCGACAAAGCAAGAGATCGTCGACAGTCAATCGGGAGTTTCGTCGCCGGTGGTTTCTGCTGTCGTCACATCGGCCGGATCGATCTGACGATGGAGCCCGCGGGCCAGCCGGTCGCGATCCAGTTCGCCCTCCCAGGCGGAGATGACGATGGTGGCGACGCTGTTGCCAATGAAATTGGTCAGCGAGCGGCATTCGGACATGAATTTGTCGATACCCAGCACCAGCGACATGCCGGGCGCCAGCGCAGGGTCGACGGCGGCGAGCGTCGCCGCCAATGTGACGAAGCCCGCTCCGGAGACGCCGCTGGCGCCTTTCGAGGTGAGCATGGCGACCAGCAAAATGGTCGCCTGCTGCCCGACATCGAGCTCCATGCCCATGGCGCGGGCGATGAACAGGGTCGTCAGCGTCATGTAAATATTGGTGCCGTCGAGATTGAACGAATAGCCGGTCGGCACGACAAGCCCGACGACCGGTTTCGAGCAGCCCAGTCGCTCCAGCTTCTCCATCAGCGCGGGCAGGGCGCTTTCCGACGATGACGTCCCGAGCACGATCAGCAATTCATCGCGAAGATAAACGAGCAAACGGAAAATATTGAAACCGGCGGCCCAGGCGATCAGACCTAGCACGCCGATCACGAACAGAGCCGAGGCCAGATAAAAGGCGCCGACCAGTCCTGCGAGGGCGGCGAGCGCCGCTGAACCATATTTGCCCACCGTATAGGCCATCGCGCCAAAGGCGCCGAGCGGCGCGGCTTTCATCACAATGGCGATGACGCCAAAGATCGCGTGGCCGGCGTCATCGACGAAAGTGCGCATCCCGCGTCCTTTTTCGCCCAGCGTTTGGAGCGCAAAGCCGAACAGCAGCGAGAACAGCAGAACCTGAAGAATGTCGCCTTTGGCGAAGGCGCCGATGGCGCTGTCGGGGATGATGTCGAGCAGGAAATCGACGCCGCTGTGTCCGGCGGCCGGATGGACATATTTGGCGACGGCGGCGGCGTCAGGCGCGCCGGTGAAGCCGGCGCCCGGTTTGAGCAGATTGCCGACAAGCAGGCCGATCGCCAGCGCGAAGGTCGAGACGATCTCGAAATAGACCAGCGCCTTGACCCCGACGCGGCCAACCTTGCGCGCATCTTCGACATGGGCCACGCCCGACACCACGACGGTGCAGAAGATGATCGGGGCGATGATCATCTTGATCAGCTTGATGAAGCCGTCGCCCAGCGCCTTCACCCAGGGCTGGGCGGCGAAGTCGGGAGCCAGCCAGCCAAACATCGCGCCCAGCGCAATGGCGACAAGCACCTGGACATAGAGGTGATGATGCAGGGGCTTTTTGCCAGCGGGGCTCATACGCCAGACTGATAGGCTGGGGACAGTCGGGGAGCAAGGCGCAAGCGCCAACGGCTGTGGTGGATTCTGCCTGCGGTCCATGGCAGGAAGTCATTACGGCCGTTAACGGCGCAGCTCTCGGAAAATTTTGACGATCATGGCGGGCACCAGCAAAAAAGCCGCTGCAGCGGCGGCGGAGAAAGCGTTTTCCGACGGGAAGGTCATAGCGATCCGCGGTGCGCGCGAGCATAATCTCAAAAACGTCGACCTCACCATTCCGCGCGATAAGTTCGTCGTGTTCACCGGCCTGTCGGGATCGGGCAAGTCATCGCTCGCTTTCGATACGATCTACGCCGAGGGACAGCGTCGTTACGTGGAGTCCCTGTCGGCCTATGCGCGCCAGTTTCTGGAGATGATGCAGAAGCCGGACGTCGATCAGATCGACGGGCTGTCGCCGGCGATCTCCATCGAACAAAAGACCACATCCAAAAATCCGCGCTCGACCGTCGGCACGGTGACGGAAATTCATGATTACATGCGTCTGCTCTGGGCGCGGGTGGGCATTCCCTATTCGCCGGCGACCGGTTTGCCGATCGAAAGCCAGACCGTGTCGCAGATGGTTGATCGGGTGATGGCGCTGCCGGAAGGATCACGATTATATCTGCTCGCGCCGGTGGTGCGCGGTCGTAAGGGCGAATACAAGAAAGAGATCGCCGAATATACGCGGCGCGGTTTTCAGCGGCTGAAGATCGACGGCCAGTATTACGACATCGCCGACGCGCCGACGCTCGACAAAAAACTCAAACACGATATCGACGTTGTCGTTGACCGCATTGTCGTGCGCAAGGATCTGTCGGCTCGTCTCGCCGATAGTTTCGAAACCGCGCTCGATCTCGCCGGCGGTCTCGCCGTGATCGAATTCGCCGACAAAGCGGCGGCCGGCGCGCTGGCTTTGGCGTCGACGGCGGGAGCGAATGTCTCCACCCATTACGCCGCTGGTCATATCGTCTTTTCGTCGAAATTCGCCTGTCCGGTGTCGGGCTTCACCATCCCTGAAATCGAGCCGCGGCTTTTTTCCTTCAACAATCCGTTCGGCGCCTGTCCGACCTGTGGCGGCATTGGACATGAGCAGAAGATCGATCCCGATCTCATCGTCCCCAATCCTAAATTGACATTGCGTAAAGGGGCGATTGCGCCCTGGGCGAAATCATCTTCGCCCTATTATGTGCAGACGCTGGAGGCCTTGGGCAAACATTACAAATTCCGGCTCGAAACGCCGTTCGAAGATCTGCCGAAGAAAGCGCAGAACGTTATTCTGTTTGGCTCTGGCAGCGAAGAAGTCCGCTTCTCCTACGACGACGGCTTCCGCGCCTATGATGTGAAAAAGCCCTTTGAAGGCGTCGTCATCAATCTGGAGCGTCGCTATCTCGAAACCGACAGCGAATGGGCGCGCGAGGAAATCGGGCGGTTCATGTCGGCGACGCCCTGTCTGTCCTGCGAAGGCTTCCGTCTCAAACCCGAGGCGTTGGCTGTGAAGATCGCCGGCAAACATATCGGCGAGGTTTCGGAACTCTCTGTGCGCGCTGCGCATGACTGGTTTGCGGCGCTGCCGTCGTCTCTTGATAAAAAGCGCAACGAAATCGCCTTTCGCATTCTGAAGGAAATTCGCGAACGCCTGAGCTTTCTGGTCGATGTCGGTCTCGATTATCTGACCCTGTCGCGCAATTCCGGCACGCTCTCCGGCGGCGAGAGCCAGCGTATTCGTCTGGCGTCGCAGATCGGTTCCGGTCTGACCGGCGTGCTTTACGTGCTGGACGAACCCTCCATTGGCTTGCATCAGCGCGACAATGATCGTCTGCTGGATACGTTGCGACGGCTCCGCAATCTGGGCAATAGCGTCATCGTCGTCGAGCATGACGAGGATGCGATCAAGTCCGCCGACTATGTGATCGACATGGGCCCCGGCGCCGGCGTCCACGGCGGCAGCGTCGTCGCGCAGGGAACGCCGGCCGAGATCATGGCCGATCCGGCGTCGTTGACCGGCCAGTATCTGACCGGCGCCAAACAAGTCGTGCTCAAACACAAGCTGCGCAAACCGACGGCCGGACGCTGGCTCAAACTGTTTGGCGCGCGCGGCAATAATCTCAAAAACGTCACAGCGGAGATCCCGCTGGGGCTTTTCACCGCTGTCACCGGCGTATCTGGCGGCGGCAAGTCGACGCTGGTGATCGAGACGCTCTACAAGGCGATCGCGCGGCGCCTCAACAATGCCCATGAACAGCCGGCGCCCTTCGATCGTCTTGAAGGTCTGGAGCAGATTGACAAGATCATCGATATCGATCAGTCGCCGATTGGTCGTACGCCGCGCTCCAACCCCGCGACCTATACCGGCGCTTTCACGCCCATCCGCGAATGGTTCGCCGGCCTGCCCGAAGCCAAAGCGCGCGGCTACGCGCCGGGACGATTCTCCTTCAATGTGAAAGGGGGGCGCTGCGAGGCCTGTCAGGGTGACGGCGTCATCAAGATCGAGATGCACTTCCTGCCCGATGTGTACGTCACCTGCGACATCTGCAAGGGCAAGCGTTACGATCGCGAAACGCTGGAAGTTAAATATCGCCAGAAATCCATCGCCGATGTGCTCGACATGACAGTTGAGGAAGCGTCGCAACTATTCAAGGCTGTGCCATCGATCCGAGAGAAGATGGAGACACTGAAACGCGTCGGGCTAGATTACATCCACGTCGGCCAGCAAGCGACAACGCTGTCGGGCGGCGAGGCGCAGCGCGTTAAACTGTCCAAGGAACTATCGCGCCGTTCGACCGGGCGTACGCTCTATATTCTCGATGAGCCGACCACCGGCCTGCATTTCCACGATGTCGCGAAGTTGCTTGAGGTACTGCACGAACTGGTCGAGCAGGGTAATACGGTGGTGGTGATCGAGCATAATCTCGAAGTCATTAAAACCGCTGACTGGATTATCGATATGGGTCCAGAAGGCGGCGATGGCGGCGGCGAAATCGTCGCGCATGGTCCGCCAACGGAAGTGGTGAAGCAAAAACGCAGTCACACCGGGCGCTATCTTGCCGAGACGATGGCGAAACGTCCGCGCGCTGAAGAAGGCAAGACAGAAACAAAGGCGCGCCGCAAATAGGCGGCGCGCTGTATTTTATATCGACAGGCGTGAGTTAGGCTCCCGGTTCTGTCGCTGTGGCTTCTTCATCCAGTGATTTGCTGACGCCAGAAGAGCCTTCGTCCACGGCGCGCTTCTTCCCGGCCTCGACAATATCGCGCTCTGGACGCGGCAGGACAGGTCCTTCCGGATAGACGAAGCCCAGCGTTTTGCCGCCCTGTTCGTCGCCCATCACAACAACTTTCACGGCGCCGCCATTTTTCAGGCGACCAAACAGCACTTCGTCGGCTAACGGTGTTTTGATGTGCTGGTGGATGACGCGCGACATCGGCCGGGCGCCCATCGCCTCGTCGTAGCCATGCTCCACAAGCCAATCCCGCGCCTCATCGGAGAGCTCGATCGTGACATTGCGGTCAGCGAGCTGCGCTTCGAGCTGCATGACGAATTTATCGACGACGCGCTTGATGACTTCCACCGGCAGATGGCCGAAGGGAACAATGGCGTCGAGGCGGTTGCGGAATTCCGGCGAGAACAGACGATTGATCGCCTCGCTGTCGTCGAGATCGCGACGCGAGCGGGTGAAGCCGATCGGCGCGCGGGCGAGATCGGCGGCGCCGGCGTTCGTCGTCATGATCAGAATGACGTTGCGGAAATCAATGGTCTTGCCGTTGTGATCGGTCAGTTTGCCGTGATCCATCACCTGCAACAGAATGTTGTAGAGATCCTGATGCGCTTTCTCGATCTCGTCGAGCAACAAGACGCAATGCGGATGCTGGTCGATGGCGTCTGTAAGCAGGCCGCCCTGATCGAATCCGACATAACCGGGCGGCGCCCCTATCAAACGGCTGACGGTATGGCGCTCCATATATTCCGACATGTCAAAGCGCACGAGCTCAATGCCCAGCGAGCTGGCGAGCTGCCGTGCGGCCTCGGTCTTGCCGACGCCGGTCGGGCCGGAGAAGAGATAGCTGCCGATCGGTTTTTCATGATCGCGCAAGCCGGCGCGCGCCAGTTTGATGGCGGAGGACAGCGCGGCGATCGCCTTGTCCTGGCCATAGACGACGCGTCTCAAGGTTTCGTCGAGATGCGCCAGCACTTCGGCGTCGTCTTTCGAGACGCTCTTCGCCGGTATGCGCGCCATTGTGGCGATGGTCGCTTCGATTTCCTTTAGGCCAATGGTTTTTTTGCGTTTCGACTCCGGCGCCAGCATTTGCGCCGCGCCGCTCTCATCAATCACATCGATGGCTTTGTCAGGCAGTTTGCGGTCGTGAATAAATTTCGCCGATAGCTCCACCGCCGCCTTGAGGGCTTCGCTGGTGTAGCGGATTTTGTGAAACTCCTCGAAATAGGGTTTCAGGCCTTTGACGATCTCAATGGTGTCCGGGATCGAGGGTTCGTTGACGTCGATCTTCTGGAAGCGTCGCACCAGCGCGCGATCCTTCTCGAAATACTGGCGGTATTCCTTGTAGGTGGTCGAGCCGATGCAGCGCAGAACGCCCTGCGCCAGCGCGGGTTTGAGCAGGTTCGACGCGTCCATGGCGCCGCCTGATGTCGCGCCGGCGCCGATCACCGTGTGAATCTCGTCGATGAACAGGATCGCGTCTTTGTGTTGCTCGATCTCCTTCACGACCTGTTTCAGTCGCTCCTCGAAATCGCCGCGATAGCGCGTGCCGGCGAGCAGGGCGCCCATGTCGAGCGCGAACACTGTCGCCTTGGAGAGCACCTCGGGCACTTCGCTATTTTCGATCTTGCGCGCCAGGCCCTCGGCGATGGCGGTTTTACCGACGCCGGGATCGCCAACCAGCAGCGGATTATTCTTGGCCCGGCGGCACAGCACCTGAATCGTCCGCAAGACTTCCGTTTCGCGTCCGATCAACGGATCGATGCGGCCTTCGCGGGCTTTTTTGTTGAGATTGATGCAATAGGCGTCAAGCGCGCCTTCCTTCTTGCGCCCTTCGCCATCGTGTCCTTCGCTGCGCCCGTGCTCTTCCTCGGCGCCGCGCGGGCCGCGGCTCGCGTCAGAATGCCCCGGGCGCTTGGCGATGCCGTGGCTGATGTAATTCACCGCGTCATAGCGCGTCATGTCCTGCTCTTGCAGGAAATAGACGGCGTGGCTCTCGCGTTCGGCGAAGAGCGCCACAAGAATATTCGCGCCGGTGACGTCTTCCCGCCCGGAAGATTGAACGCTGATGATCGCGCGCTGCACGACGCGCTGAAAACCGGCGGTCGGCTTGCAGTCTTCGGCGTCGTCATTGATCAGATTGCCGAGTTCATTATCCAGATAATCGCGCAGGTTCTTGGCCAGCAACTCCAGATCGACCGAACAGGCGCGTAGCACGGCTGAGGCGTCGGCGTCTTCGACGAGGCTGAGCAAGAGATGCTCAAGCGTCGCATATTCGTGATGGCGTTCGCGCGCTGCGGCGAGCGCACGGTCGAGAGACTGCTTCAGGTTGCGCGAAAAAGCCGGCATCGTCTGGTTTCCCTAGTTCTTTTCCATGATGCATTGCAGAGGATGCTGGTGCTTGCGGGCAAAGTCCATCACCAAAGTGACTTTCGTCTCAGCTATTTCGTAGGTGTAGACGCCGCATTCGCCGACGCCGTGGTTGTGCACGTGCAGCATGATGCGAACCGCCTCTTCGGCCGATTTGTTGAAATATTTCCGCAGAACGATCACGACAAACTCCTGCGTGGTGTAGTCGTCGTTTAGCAGCAGCACGCGATACATGCTGGGTTTTCGGGTCTGCGGGCGGGTGCGGGTGATCAGCGCGGTCCCGGCGCCCGGGTCGTCCCCGGACTTGCGAGGCTCGCGACCGGCGCGCGGACGAGGGGCCCGGGAAGCTGCCGCCTGATGTGAGATTATTGATTTAATCGGGGAATCTTCGTGGAGCGCCACTTTTGACCTTTCCTTACGACCTGTCATTTAGGGAGGCGGTT
Organism: Methylocystis sp.; assembly: GCA_023253795.1. GTDB lineage: Bacteria > Pseudomonadota > Alphaproteobacteria > Rhizobiales > Beijerinckiaceae > Methylocystis. The sequence continues at coordinate 25,615 of JALRFG010000001.1, read as the reverse complement.
CCCGAAAAGTGAGAGGCACGGCGCAAGTCTCGCGCGGGTTTCTTCAATAAACTTCGGCCTATCGCCGGCCTTGGCAAGAGACTTTTTACGATGTGCGCCGAAATTCATGACGTGAACCGTAAATTTACCGGCTTTGGTTACGCTGGCGTCTTCGGTCGGTAAGCGACTGTCGTTAAGTGTTGGGCGCGTCTTTGGAAAAGCTTCCGGATCAATCGCTGGGCAGGCGTCGTGAACGGTCGTCTGCCGAAACTACGGGCGGCTCGGCGTTGCCCGGTCTCGCCGCACTCACGGCTCTGATGCTGCTCTGTAGCGTTCTGGTGGCGAAAACGCTGGCCTATATGGTTGAACGCGTTGAGGTTCGGCAGGAAGTGGATGTGGCGCAGGCGCTACCGTCTCTGACCCCGGATCCGTCGCATCGCCGCGCGCTGTCCGACAGATTCCTGCGCAAGGGGATCGACGAGGTGGTGACAGGGTCCATTCGCCCCTATCCGGAACGCTGACCCACAAGCCGGCCAGCGCGTGGCTTTTTGCGTCGTTTTGCGCCGATCTTATTGACATTCGGCGCATTTTTATGCAAGGAACTCTTGGCTTTGGGGCAGGAGCCCCGGCGGTCGTCCGCCGCCATTCTATGCCGCCATCCAGAAACGATGGCGACGCCTGATGATTACAGGCGCATGCGATCATGCGACATGCGCGTTCAGGCGCTCAATTTCCCATTACAATCAGGATTATTAATGACATTCGACGAACTGGGCCTTTCGGAAAAGGTTCTCGCGGCCGTTCAGGCGTCCGGCTACAACACGCCGACGCCGATCCAGGCCCAGGCCATCCCGCCGGCCCTGCAGGGCAAGGATATTCTTGGCATCGCCCAGACCGGCACCGGCAAAACCGCGGCTTTCACCCTGCCGATGCTCAGCCGGCTGGAGCAGGGGCGCGCCCGCGCCCGTGTGCCGCGCACGCTTATTCTGGAGCCGACCCGCGAACTGGCGGCGCAGGTTGAAGAAAGCTTCGCCAAATACGGCGCCAACCACAAGCTCAACGTCGCGCTGCTGATTGGCGGCGTCGCTTTCGGCGATCAGGAAGCCAAAATCATGCGTGGCGCGGATGTGCTGATCGCCACGCCGGGCCGTCTGCTTGATTTCTTCGATCGCGGCAAACTGCTGCTGACCGGCATTGAAATCCTGGTGATCGACGAAGCCGATCGCATGCTCGACATGGGCTTTATCCCGGACATCGAACGCGTCTGCAAGCTGGTGCCGTTCACCCGCCAGACGCTGTTCTTTTCCGCGACCATGCCGCCGGAGATCACGCGTCTCACCGAGGCGTTTCTGCATAATCCGGTGCGGATTGAAGTCGCGCGCGCCTCGACGACGGCGTCGACCATCCGCCAGGCGCTTGTGGCCTCGCATGGCCAGGGCGACAAGCGCGAGACGCTGCGCGGACTGATCCGCGGCGCCGAGAACCTCAAGAACGCGATCATCTTCTGCAATCGCAAACGCGATGTCGCCATCCTGCATCGTTCGCTGATCAAGCATGGCTTCTCGGCCGGCGCGCTGCATGGCGACATGGACCAGCTGGCGCGTATGGCCTCGCTCGACGCCTTCAAGAATGGCGACGTCTCATTGCTCGTCTGCTCGGACGTCGCTGCGCGCGGACTCGACATTCCCGACGTCAGTCATGTTTTCAACTTCGACGTCCCAACGCACAGCGAAGATTATGTGCATCGCATTGGCCGCACCGGTCGCGCCGGACGTTCTGGCGTCGCCTACACGCTGGTGACCAGCGATGACGGTAAATATATCGATCAGATTGAAAAGCTGATCGGCAAGTCCATTGATTGGGAAGGTCCGGGGCTGGCCGATCTGCCGCCGCCCTCCGAAGTGTCCCGGTCACATGAGCGTCGCGGTGAACGTGGTGAACGCGGCGGAAGACGCGAGCGTGGCGGGAGCGGACGCAGTCGTAATGGGCGTGGAGAAGGGCGTAGCGAGGGACGCAGCGAAACGCGCGTCGATGAACGCGCTGCGCCGCGGGCCGAAGGGCCTGTGTCGATGGCGAGCGACCCGCTTGAGGGCGCGCCCCAGCCGCGTGCGCGCGTCGCCAGACGTCCCGAGTTTGAGGACGGTCGTCACCGTATGGCCGCCGGCGATGATCGGCGTCAGCGTCGTCCGCGGGATCGTTATGAGGACGAAGGACCGCCTGTGATCGGTCTTGGCGATCATGTGCCGTCGTTCCTGTTAAGGCCGGTGGCGCCGCGTCAGGCGAAGAGCGTCGAAGAAGTCGAAGAGTAGTAGAGGCGCCGTCAGTCGGTGAAGGGCGTCATCGCCGCACGGATTTTTTCCGCCTGTGCGGCGAGTTTGGCGTCGTCCGCCATCACGCCCGGCGGTCGCAGGGCGACGCCTTCCCAGCGCGGCAGGATATGGAAATGCAGGTGGAAGATCACCTGTCCGCCCGCACTTTCACTGAACTGATGTAATGTCATGCCGTCAGCGGCCAACGCTATCTTGACGACGCGCGCGACATGCTGAACCCGCTTGATCAGCGCAGACAGGGTCTGTGACGAAACATCGAACAGATCGCGGGCGTTTTCTTTCGGAATGACTAGAACATGTCCTTCCGCGCGCGGCATGATATCCATGAAGGCGAATGCGATGTCGTCTTCATAAACCTTATGGGCGGGAATTTCGCCGCGCAGGATTTTCCCGAAAATATTATTGGGGTCGTAGGCGACGGACATTATTCATCACTCCTGCCTGCGTTCAGTCGTCGAACGCAAAGGCGCGAATATTGGTGACACGAAACCCCGCCGCCGGGTAGACGCCCAATACTTCGACTTCCTTCGAGAAAAACGCAAGCTCTTCGAAAGCTCTGGCCAGCGCCGGCTGATGGGGATGGCCATCGACATCGGCGAGAAACCGCGTCGCTGCAAACTCCCCGTCAACCATATAGCTTTCCAGCTTGGTCATATTGACGCCATTGGTGGCGAACCCGCCCAGCGCTTTGTACAGCGCCGCCGGCACGTTACGCACCCGGAAGATGAAAGTCGTCATCGTCGGGCCGCTATCGGGCGCGGCCCATTGCCGCGTTTTGGACAACACCACGAAACGGGTGGTGTTATGGGCCTCGTCTTCGACATCCTGCGCCAGAATGTCGAGCCCGTATATCTCAGCGGCGAGACGTGGCGCGAGCGCCGCTTTGGCGGGGTCGTTCCATTCCGAAATCTCGCGCGCGGCGCCGGCGGTGTCGCCGGCTGTAAAGGGCGCAAGGCCCAGATCGCGGATGATCCGGCGGCACTGCCCAAGCGCATGTACATGGCTATAGACGCTTTTCAGCCCTTCGCGGGTCGCGCCTTTCGGAGCCATGAGCTGGAAATGGATCGGCAGAAAATATTCGCCGACGATGTGCAGCCCGGAATGCGGCAGGAAGTGATGAATATCGGCGACGCGGCCGGCGATCGAGTTTTCGATCGGGATCATGCCTAAAACGGCGCGGCCTTCGGAGACCGCGGAGAAGGCGTCCTCGAAACTGGCGCAGGGCAGGGGCGTGAGCTGCGGATAGGCGTCCCGACAGGCGATGTCGGAATTGGCGCCGGGTTCTCCCTGATAGGCGATGTATTGGGTCACGAGTGGTCCTGGGCAACCGCTGCGGCGGTCGCCGCCGCAAGATCCCGCCCGGTATCGACTGAAGGCGCTGCTTTGTCCAGCAGCGCGGCGTCGATCCGCATTCCTGCCTCCAACGCCCGCAACTGCTCCAGCCGTTCACGCTGTTCGAGCGGCGATGGGGGAAGCGCGATAAATCGCTCCAGCGCGTCGCGGCGAAACGCGTAGACGCCAATATGCCGGTAAAGCGGTCCTTCGCCCCAGGGCGCGCGCGCGCGGGTGAAATACAGCGCCCGTAGGCGGTGCGTATCGATCCGCGCGCCGATCAGCTTTACGGCGTTGGGATCGTCCGCCTCATCGTCCGAGGCGGGGGTGGCGAGAGTGCCGATCGCGACATATGGGTCATTGAGCAAGGCCAGAGCCGCGATGAGGGCGTCGGGCGGCAGCACAGGATGATCGCCTTGCAGGTTCACCACAATGTCATGGCGTCGATCCGGATCAAGCGCCGCAAGCGCTTCGCCAATCCGGTCGCTTCCGCAGACGTAGTCGGCGCGGGTCATGACGACGACGCCCCCGACGGCGCGAATGACAGAGGCGATTTCAGGCGAATCCGTCGCAACAGCCACCGGTCCCGGCGCTGAGGCGATCGCCGTTTCCCAGACGCGCAGGATCAGTGGTTTGCCGCCGATGTCCAGCAGCGCCTTGCCTGGCAGGCGGCTCGAAGCGAGCCGCGCCGGGATAAGAACAATCGGCGCGGCCATAACGAGTTCAGTAGGCGTTGTTGTCCTCGGCGACCCAGCCCTTGTCGGACTTCACAAAGTGCAGCGTGCCTTCGCTGGTCGTCACTTCGCTCTTGGCGAAGGTGCGATCTTCATTGACGCTAAGGAACGCGCAGATGCCGCGCTCTTTCTCGTCATGGCATTTGGCTTCATAGCCTTCCGGGAACATGATCTCAGCTTCGTACATCAGTTCAAAGGCTTCAGTGTTGCCGTGCTTCACTTCGCGGCCCTGCACCTTTTTGAACGAAACGATCTTCGCGCCGACGCCATTCTTTTGAATGATGTTGCTCAGAACCTTGGAGCCCGTCGCATCGCCGGGCTGGTGATCGCCGCAGCCGGCAAGGGCGATGGTTGCGGCGACAGCCAGCAGATAACGGACGTTCTTGATGACCATTATTTCCTCCAAAGACATGCGTCGGCGCTGCGACGCTTGAAATGTAATTAGCGCAATCGGCAGGAAAATCCAGAACCGGGACAATCGGCGACGGCGATGGAATTTTCTCGAATGCGCCCGCCGGTGAAAATTTGTGCTGTCCGGTTGCTTTTTTATTCAGGCGGGGTAACCTGACGAAGATCAAGCAATGCCGGAAACGGATAAATCGACGCAGCGCTGTTCCGCCGGTCGTTGCCAGACATCTGCTGAAAAGTTTTTTGAACACCCTGCGGAGTGCTCAGGTCCGCCGCATCTCCTGGGTCCGTAGGGTTGGTCGGCTGGCGATGGTTGGAGTGGCCTCCTTGAAGCCATCGTCAGTCGGCCGCCTAACCCGTGGCGGAGTTTTTCTACGCATTGTGAAAATCATTTCCCGGCGTGCCGGGAAATCAGGAGCAGTCGATCAGGAACAGTCGCTTTTGCGACTTACTTGATCTTGGTTTCCTTGAATTCCACATGCTTGCGCACGACCGGATCGTATTTTTTGAAGACGAACTTCTCGGTCTTGGTGCGCGCGTTTTTCTTGGTCACGTAAAAAAAGCCCGTATCCGCCGTGGAAAGGAGCTTGATCTTGATCATGGCGGATTTGGCCATTTTTCTCGTTCCGGTCTGTTAAAGAACAAAAAAGAGCCCCCGCCGCAGGGTTCGCGACGGGGCCGAATTGCCGCGCAACATACGTGTGCAGCGCGGGATGTCAAGCCAAAGGCGGCTCGTCCGCCGGGCCATAACGCCTCTACTGGCGTCTTCCCCGGAATTTCTTTCCAGATGGCCTGTCCCGCCCGCGCTCGCCCTTGCGGAAGGGGGGCGGTGTGCGTTTGCCGCCGCCGCCGACCACCTCGAATCTGAGCGCCCCGGCGATCGGGGCGGCCTCGATCAGCCGGACCTCGACCATGTCGGCGAGGCGATAGCTGACGCCCGAACGCGAGGTCAGGGCGTGGGCGGCTTCGTCATAGGCGTAATATTCGCGCCCCAGCGTCGCCGCCGGCACGAAGCCGTCCGCGCCTGTATCGCTTAAGCGGACGAACAGCCCGGACTTCGTCACGCCGGAGATCCGCGCCTCGAAGCGGGCGCCGATCTGGTCTGCGAGATGATGGGCGATCAGCCGGTCGACTGTTTCGCGCTCGGCGGCCATCGCCCGGCGTTCGGCGGCGGAGATGCGCGCGGCGATTTCGGCGAGTTCGCCGGCGGGCGTCTCGGGGAGCGCGCCTTCGCCGAGTTTCAGCGCCCGGATCAGCGCGCGATGCACGATCAGATCGGCGTAGCGACGGATCGGCGAGGTGAAATGCGCATAGCGCCGCAGGTTGAGACCGAAGTGGCCGTAGTTTTCATTCGTATATTCCGCCTGCGCCTGCGTGCGCAGAATGATTTCATTGACGATGTTCTCGTGCTCATGCCCCTTCATCTGCGACAGGATGGCGTTGAAATTCGCCGGCCGCAAAACCTGTCCCTTGGCGAGCTTGACGCCAATCGTTCCCAGAAATTCGGAGAGCGCCGTCACTTTCTCGCGCGAGGGTTCGTCGTGTGCGCGATAAATCAGTTGCTGACGATGCTCCTCCAGCGTCTCCGCCGCCGCGACATTGGCGAGGATCATGAATTCTTCGATCAGACGATGCGCGTCGAGACGCGGCGGAAGGACGACACGGTCGAAGGTGCCGTCTTTTTTCAGCAGGATCTTGCGCTCGGGCAAGTCGAGATCAAGCGGCGCGCGCAGATCGCGGGCCTGTCGCAACGCTTCATGCGCGGCATAGAGCGGACGCAGGACGCTATCGAGCAAGGGACGCGTAGCGTCGTCCGGCTTGCCGTCGATGGCGGCCTGCGCCTGCTGATAGGAAAGCTTGGCGCAGGAGCGCATCATCACACGATGGAAACGGTGATCGAGCTTTTTGCCTTTCGCGGTGATGCGCATGCGCACGGCGAGCGCCGGGCGATCCTCAAGCGCGCGCAGCGAACAGAGATCGTTTGAAATGCGTTCGGGCAACATCGGCACGACGCGATCGGGGAAATACACCGAATTGCCGCGCTCCAGCGCGTCGCGGTCAAGCGGCGTGTGAGGCTTCACATAATGCGCGACGTCGGCGATGGCGACAGTGAGAATATAGCCGCCGGGATTGTCCTGCGCGGGATCAAGCGTCGCATGCACAGCGTCGTCGTGATCCTTGGCGTCCGGCGGGTCGATGGTGACGAGCGGCAAATCGCGCCAGTCCTCGCGTCCCTGAAGCGTGGCGGGTTTGGCTTTTTCAGACTCTTCGATCGCTTCGGGACGAAACACATCCGGGATGTCATGCGCCCGTAGCGCAATCAGGCTGACGGCTTTTTCATTGGTGACGGAGCCAAGAGACTCACGAATTCGGGCGCGCGGGGCGCCAAAGCGCGTCTTGCCGACAAGATCGACGCTGACCAAATCGCCGTGTTTGGATTCGCCGATATCGGCGGCGGCCACAGCAAGTTCACGTCCCGCCTGTTTCTTGTCGATCGGAACAATGCGTCCGCCGCCATTGGCTTCAATATGCAACACGCCCAACACGCGATGTCGCGCGCGGGATAAAAGTTTGACGACGCGTCCCGTATAGGGCGGGTCTTTGGGACCGGCGTCGTGATCGGGTTCGGCGCGCGCCAGCGCCCGGTCGCCGACGCCGGGGAGGGGTTCGCCCGGCCGGGCGCGACGCGGCGCGCGGATATGGATGCGCGGCGGCGGGCCAAGCTCTTCCTCGTTCCATTCGACAGGAACAGCGACCAGTTCGCCATCACGATCTCGTTCGACGATGTCGACGAGCGTCACGGGCGGCAACGCGCCCTTGCGCGTCAGGCGCTTGCCGCGTTTCTCCAGCACGCCCTCGGCGGCGAGTGAGGCGAGCATTTGTTTAAGCGCCAGTCGATGTTCGCCTTTGAGGCCAAAGGCACGAGCGATTTCACGCACACCGACCTTGCCGTCGGCGCGGGCTTCGCGCTCGCGGGCGAGAAAGGCGAGGAGTTCGTCGCGGGCGGGCAGTTCCGGGTGTTTTTTGGAAGACAAATTCATTCTCTGGCGCCGGTCATCTCCGGCGGCTGATCGCAATATAGGAAGGAAAACCGGATTTCGCCAACGGGCCTATGGCGCGACACCCCCGACGGACGGAAATGACCGGCCCAATGAGAGCCTGTCATCCAGCGTCGGGTCACTTCGCGGTTTTTTTGGCCGGTGTCTTTTTGGCTGTCGCTTTCTTTGTGGCGGCCTTTTTGGTCGCGGCTTTTTTCACCGGCGCGCTATCGGCGAAAGGCGTCTCGTCGCTGTCGTCGATCTTCTTTTTTGCCTTGGCCGCCGTTTTTTTGGCGGGCGCTTTCTTCGCGGCGGTTTTCTTCTTTGGCGGCCCGCCCTTGTCGTCGATCAGCTTGATTGCGTATTCCAGCGTGACGTCATCGGCGCTCATGCTCTTTGGCAAAGTGGCGTTAATCTTGCCAAGATTGACATAGGGACCGAACCGTCCGGCGCGCACCGTGATGACTCCGCCCTCGGGATGTTCGCCCAGCGCCTTGCCGCCGCTGGCGCCGCCGCCCGCCGCTTTGGCGGCGATCATTTCCAGCGCCTGCTCCAGCGTTAAGTTCGTCGGATCGACAGCGCGGGGAATGGTGGCGTTGACCTTGCCCCAATTCACATAGGGGCCAAAACGTCCGGATTTCACCGTCACGGCGCCGCCATCGGGATGATCGCCAAGCGCGCGACCGGGATCGGCGGCGCGGCCAAAACGCGATCCGCCGACGCCGGACTCTTTCTGCACGATGAGATCGATGGCGCGATTGGCGCCGATGGTCAGCACATCGTCGTCACGGCCGACATTGGCGTAGGTTTTGCCATGCTGCACATAGGGGCCGTAACGGCCGATATTGGCGAGGATCGGTTCGCCGCTTGTAGGATGCTTCGCCACCTCGCGCGGCAGCGAGAGTAGCGCGAGAGCTTGTTGCAGAGTTAGCTCGTCTGCGCGGATGTTTTTTGGCAGCGAGGCGCGCTTTGGCTTTTCGCCGCCTTCTTCTTGTTCGCCCGCCTGCACATAGGCGCCGAAGCGACCGTCACGCAGCGTAATTTGCGCGCCGCTTTCGGGGTCCTGACCAAGAACGCGAACGCCGGGCCGCGCGCCTTCCGCACCATCGCCGGTTGGCGGCGACAATGTGCGCGTAAAGCGACATTCGGGATAATTCGAGCAGCCGATGAAGGCGCCGAATTTGCCGACCTTCAGCGACAATTGTCCGGCGCTGCACGCGGGGCAGGCGCGCGGATCGGAGCCATCTTCCTTGGCGGGGAAGATATGCGGGCCAAGCAATTCGTTGAGGCTGTCGAGAACCTGCGTGGTGCGCAGATCCTTTGTTTCATTCACCGCAGCGGAGAAGTCTTGCCAGAAATCGCGCAGCACCTGTTTCCAGTCGATCTCATTGTTGGAGACGAGATCGAGCTTTTCTTCGAGACTGGCGGTGAAATCGAATTCGACATAGCGCGAGAAGAAGCTTTCGAGAAAGGCGACGACGAGACGCCCCTTGTCTTCCGGCACAAGACGTTTCTTGTCGAGGCGCACATAATCGCGATCGCGCAACACGGCGAGCGTCGACGCGTAGGTCGAGGGTCGGCCGATGCCCAGCTCTTCCATACGCTTGACGAGCGTCGCTTCGGAGAAGCGCGGCGGCGGCTGGGTGAAATGTTGCGTGGCGTCAATCTTGTCCCGCGACAGGGCTTCGCCCTCATTCATCGCAGGCAGACGGCCGCCGTCCTCATCATCCTCATCGTCACGGCCTTCCTGATAAATTTCCAGGAAGCCTGAAAAGCGCATGACCTGACCGGTTGCGCGTAATTCTAGATGACGTGCGCCGGCCTTCGCGTCGATGTCGACGGTGTTGCGCTCGAATTCAGCGGACTCCATCTGGCTGGCGACGGTGCGGTTCCAGATGAGTTCGTAAAGTTTGGCCTGTTCCGGCTCCAGATATTTGGCCATCTGCTTGGGCAGACGCGCCGCGTCGGTCGGGCGGATCGCCTCATGCGCTTCCTGCGCATTCTTGGCTTTCGCGGTGTATTTGCGCGGAACCTGCGGCACGAAACGATCGCCATATTCCTTGCCGATCACGCGGCGTACGCTGGCCACCGCCTCCGGCGCCATGTCGACGCCATCGGTTCGCATATAGGTAATGAGACCGGCGGTCTCGCCGCCAATGTCCACACCCTCATAAAGACGCTGCGCAATGCGCATGGTGATGGCGGGCGCCAATCCCAGCTTGCGCGAGGCCTCCTGTTGCAAGGTCGAGGTGGTGAAGGGCGCGTAAGGATGGCGCCGGGCGGGCTTGGCCTCAACCGAGCGCACTGAGAAGCTGGCCGTGTCGAGCGCTTGTTTAAACGCCTCGGCTTCTGCGCCCGCGCCAATGTCGAGCTGCGAGATTTTTTTGCCGTCGGCGCCAACGAGGCGCGCGGTGAAAGGCTCGCCGTCTTTGGTTTTCAGATGCGCGACGAGCGACCAATATTCACGCGCGACAAACTTCTCGATTTCGAGTTCGCGGTCGCAGACCAGTCGCAACGCCACGGACTGCACGCGTCCGGCCGAACGCGCGCCCGGCAGTTTGCGCCACAGCACCGGCGACAGATTGAAGCCGACAAGATAATCGAGCGCACGACGGGCGAGATAGGCGTCGACCAGCGCCTGATCGATCTGGCGCGGATGCGCCATCGCCTCCTTGATCGCGTCCTTGGTGACGGCGTTAAAGACGACGCGTTCGATCTGCTTGTCCTTGAGGACGCGTTTCTTGTTCAGAATATCGAGAAGATGCCAGGAGATGGCTTCGCCTTCGCGATCCGGATCGGTGGCGAGGATGACCTTGTCGGCGCCCTTGACGGCGTCGGCGATGGCGGAGACGCGCTTGGCGCCCTTGGCGTCCATCTCCCAGAGCATCGCGAAATCATTGTCGGGGTCGACGGAGCCATCCTTGGGCGGCAGATCGCGGACATGGCCGTAGCAGGCGATCACATTGAAATCGCGCCCCAGATATTTATTGATGGTTTGGGCTTTGGCCGCCGACTCGACGATTACGACATTCATAGTGTGCTACTTCCCAAACGCGACACCCGCCAAACGCGACGCCCGGACCCCGCCGGCGGCGGCTAAATGGGCGAATGCGGCCGTGACTGTCAAATCGACCATGCCGCACCAGACCGTCCAAACGCCGGGTCAACGCCCGATACGGGCAGGGCGCGCGATATGCTAAGGCGCTGATAAAATGGGAATTATCGATAAATTAGCCGCAACCCAGCATTTTTCGGACATTGAGTTCCTGAATACGCTGGTTTCCCTGCTTGTCGCGCTCCTGCTGGGCACGATCATCGGGGCCGAGCGCCAGTATCGCCAGCGGACCGCCGGCCTGCGGACCAATGCGCTGGTGGCGCTGGGCGCGGCGGCTTTCGTTGATCTGGCGATGCAACTGGCCGGCAATGACGGCGCCACCCGCGTCCTCGCCTATATCGCCTCCGGCGTCGGCTTTCTGGGCGCCGGCGTCATTATGAAGGACGGCGCGAATGTGCGCGGACTGAACACCGCCGCGACCATCTGGTGTTCCGCCGTCACCGGCGCCTACGCCGGGGCCGACCATCCGCTCGGCGCGCTGGCGATGTGCGCCTTTGTTCTGATCGGCAACACTTTTCTGCGTCCTTTGGTGAATTACATCGAGCGCGCGCCGATTGACGAAAGCGCGACCGAACTCACCATCGAGGTGCGCGTCTGCACCACCGAGGCCCGGCGGAACGATGTGCGCGAGACGCTGCTTGAGGGGCTGGAAGCCGCAGCCTATCCGTTGCGGGATATTCGCGAGATCTATCGCGACAATGAGGTTGAGCTGGTCGCGACTCTGGCGACGACCAGCGCCAGGGCGCAAGACCTTGATCGTCTGACGACAGTGCTGGCGCAGACGCCCGGCGTCGTGCATGCGACATGGACCTCTCGGGCCGAGGAGTAGGGGCCAAACCACCCGTATTTCTTGCGCTTGCCGCCCGCACTTGCCGGCCGGCGCCCCCTCCTGTAAGAGCTTCGCCAGCCGGACGCATCGCGTTCTGCACATGGATGGCCTCGTGGCGGAGTGGCTACGCAGAGGACTGCAAATCCTTGTACTCCGGTTCGAATCCGGACGAGGCCTCCACCTATCGTTTCATCAGATGCGACTTTTTACAGGCATCAGACGCGGCTGATCGCCTCTGTCCTGTGGTTGGTTGCACGAAAATCCAGTTTTGGGAGATTTGAATGTTGCATGCCCGGATCGCCGAGGCCCAGTCGAAGCTCGACGCCGCGCGTCGTGAGCTCAAGCACGCGGCGATTAACTTCGAAGTGTCGGACGAAGAACTCCTCGAAGCGCGCGCGAATGCGCGCAGGATTTACGACCAACTGAAAATCCTTGACGCCAAAAAACTGAGCCGTCAGGGCCTGTTCGGGTTCCTGAAATTCTGGTGAGTTCGGGTTGGCTGCGCTGGTGCGCACGGGAGCCCTAAAATGATCCGTGCCGACACGCCGCCCGGAACTGAAATTATCTGTATTGACGCCTCCGCCGGCCCTCATGGTGCCGGCGGTCTTACTCTTGGCGCGCTTTATACGGTCGAGCGGATCGAGACGGCGCTCTATGGCCGATATGTCGTCCTGCTGCACGAAGTTCCCGCCATGCTGGTCTATGAACCGCCGTGGGGATTGGTGACGATGGGCTTTGAACTGAAACGCTTCCGCTATCTCGATCTGCCGGATGCGCTTACCGCGTTGTTGAAGGACGCTACGGCCGCGCTTGAAGCCATCTGATCCCATCGACATGTCCTGACGGACTGCGCAAACTGTCAGACGAAGAGTTTTCAGAAGCCGGAAAAATTCGCCTCATCGCGTAGAGCGGCAAGCGTTTGCGCGCCGGTGACCCGCTGATCCGGCGGCCAGACATAAAAATCTGCGATAACCGTCAGGGCTTGTTCCAGCGCCTGATGATAGACGGCGCGGGAAATTTCAATCGCGCCCAGTGATGCGAGATGCGTCGTCATAAATTGCGTGTCGAGCAGGGAAAAGCCGCCGGCGCGCAAGCGCGCGACAAGATGGGCGAGAGCGACCTTCGATGCGTCGGTTTCAAGATGAAACATGCTTTCGCCGAAGAAAGCGCCACGTAGGGCGACGCCGTAAAGACCGCCAACAAGACGTCCCGCGCGACGGCATTCAATCGTATGAACGAAGCCCATATCGAAAAGTTCTCGATAGAGGCGCCGGATTTCTTCATTGATCCAGGTATTTTCGCGATCCTTCGCCGGCGCCGCGCAATGTGCGATGACCGCATCGAAATCCTGATCGACCGTGACCTCGAAACGATCGCGGCGAATAGTTTTGGCGAGCGAATGCGAGACGGAAAAATCGTCGAGCGGAAAAATCGCCCGTTGTTCCGGGTCGACCCAGAACAACTCCTTGTCCTCGGCGCTCTCCGCCATGGGAAAGAGGCCAACCGAATCGGCGCGTAGAACGTGATGCGGCGTGATGGTGCGCTGCTCGCGTCGCGACATCAATTCATCCCCGGCGCAGGATTGCTCCCGGTTCGCGGATCAGAATCCAGTCTCGATTCCGCCCGTCGCCAGAAAATGCTCCAGCCAGTGAATGTCGTAAACGCCGTTTTGCACATCGGCGTTACGCACCAGCGTGCGGAACAGCGGCAGAGTGGTGTCGATGCCGTCGACGATGAATTCGTCGAGCGCCCGGCGCAGACGCATCAGCGCCTCGGTGCGATTGCGGCCATGCACGATCAGCTTGCCAATCAGCGAGTCGTAATTCGGCGGAATAGCGTAGCCCTGATAGACAGCGGAATCGACGCGCACGCCAACGCCCCCCGGCGGATGATAATAGGAAATGCGGCCCGGCGAAGGACGGAACGTCGTGGCGTGTTCGGCGTTGACGCGGCATTCGATAGCGTGGCCGTAAAACCAGATATCTTCCTGCTTGAGAGACAGCGGCGAACCGGCGGCGACGCGGATTTGCTCGCAGACGAGATCGACGCCGGTGATTGATTCCGTCACCGGATGTTCGACCTGAATGCGGGTGTTCATTTCAATGAAATAGAACTCGCCGTTCTCGTAGAGGAACTCGATTGTGCCGGCGCCGGCATATTGCAGATCGCGCATCGCCTTGGCGCAGACTTCGCCGATTTCGCGACGTTGCGTGTCGTTGAGTGCGGGCGAGGGGCTTTCCTCGAAAACTTTCTGATGGCGGCGCTGCAAAGAGCAGTCGCGCTCGCCCAGATGCACGGCTTCGCCTTTGCCGTCGCCGAAAATCTGGATTTCGATGTGGCGCGGTTTGCCGAGATATTTCTCAATATAGACCGTGTCGTCGCCAAACGCCGCTTTTGCTTCGGTGCGCGCCGTCGCGATGGCGTTGGCGAGTTCGCTGCGGTCATGCGCGACCTTCATGCCGCGACCGCCGCCGCCGGATGCGGCTTTCACCAGCACCGGAAAGCCGATCTTGTCGGCGACCTTGAGCGCTTCCTTCTCGCTCAGCACCGGGCCATCCGAACCGGGCACGCAGGGAATGCCAAGTCGTTTGGCGGTCGACTTGGCTTCGATCTTGTCGCCCATCAAACGGATATGTTCCGATTTCGGACCGATGAAGGTGATGTTGTGCTCTTCGAGAATTTCAGCGAAGCGCGCGTTTTCCGACAGGAAGCCATAGCCGGGATGCACGGCGTCGGCGCCGGTGATTTCACAGGCCGATAACAGCGCCGGGATATTGAGATAGGAGTCGCGCGCTGACGGCGGGCCGATGCACACCGACTCATCGGCAAGCTTCACATGCATCGCATCTGCGTCGGCGGTGGAGTGCACCGCGACGGTGGCGATCCCCAGCTCTTTGGCGGCGCGAAGGATACGAAGCGCGATTTCGCCACGATTGGCGATGAGGATCTTGTCGAACATCAGCCGGCCTATTCGATCACGAGAAGCGGTTCGCCATATTCGACTGGTTGACCGTCGTCGACCATGATGGCGGTGACGATGCCCGCCTTCGTCGCGGTGATGTCGTTGAAGGTTTTCATCGCCTCGATCAGCAGCAGCTTGTCGCCGACCGACACGCGCGTTCCAATCTCGATAAAGGGTTTGGAGTCGGGATTGGGACGCAGATAGGCGGTGCCGACCATCGGCGATTTAACGGCGTTGGCCTCGGCGTAATCCGGCTTTGCGGGGTCAGCAGCCATGCGCGACGCAGCGACGGGCGTCGACACAGGCGCGGGGGCGGGGGCGGCATGAACGACTTGCGTCGGCGTCGGCGCGGCGTAGGTGACGCTGGCGGGCGCAGCCGGCGTACGAACGGCGCGAATGTGCAGATCGCCTTTCTGAACTTCGAATTCCGTCAGATCGCTATCGGCGACAAGCGCAGCGATGGTTTTCAGCAGAGTGGCGTCAATGCCAGACGGATTTTTCGCGGGAGCCGAACGAACGGGAGCCGAACGAATTGGAGCTTTTCGAGGCGTTTGAGCTTTGCGCGCCATGGATGTGTCCCGGTCTTTCTCAGAGTTTTTCGAAAATCGCGTCGAGCGCGAGCAGATAGGAAGTCGGGCCGAAGCCCGCAATCACGCCACGCGCCGCCGGCGAGATGTAGGAGTGATGACGGAAGCTTTCCCGCGCATGAACATTGGACAGATGCACTTCAATGACGGAAGCCTCCGATCCCTTGATCGCATCGTACAGCGCGATTGAGGTGTGCGTCAGCGCGCCGGCGTTGAGGATCACGGGCGCTTTCGCCTGACCCGCCTCCTGTATCCAGCTAACAAGATCGCCTTCGTGATTGGATTGCCGAAAGACAAGCGTCACGCCGCGCGCGGCGCAACGGGCTTGCAGGAGATCGCGGATATCGTCGAGGCTCGCCGAGCCGTAAATCGCGGGCTCGCGCTTGCCGAGAAGGTTGAGGTTGGGGCCGTTGAGCACATGTATGGCGGTCATTGCAGCGTCAAACGATCCCATTATCCGGAAGGCGTTAAATCGCCTTTTTCATAGCCAGTTTACGCCTTTAAAGAAAGACCGCAATTGTCAACGGCGCCGGCGGACGTTCGCCCGCCGGGCGCTGCGCTGGATGACTAGCAAGCCGTCTTGCCGCATTTGTGCAGATTGTCGATTTTCTTTTTGAGTTCGTCGTAGGGCACGCCGCCAACCAGCGCGTCGGTTCCGACAACCCAGGCGGGGGTGCCGTCAAAGCGCAGCGCATCGGCGAGGCCGCTGACCTCCTGAAGGGCCGCTTTGGTTTCCGGCTTTTCGAAATCCTTCTCAAGGCGGGACATGTCGGCGCCAACCTCTTTCGCGACGGCCATCGCCTGCTGCTTGCCAATATGGCCTTTGGTCTCCAGCAGTTTGCGGTGGAATTCCCAGAATTTTTCGGGCGAGAATTGCATCCGGGCGGCGTTGGCGACGAGCGCCGTCTCAACCGAATCCGGGCCGAGAATGGCGAAGTCCTTCAAAACGACGCGCAATTTGGGGTCGCCTTCGATCAGCTTCGCCACGGTGTTGACCGAGCGCTTGCAGTAGCCGCAGTTGTAATCGAAGAACTCGACGAGCGTGACGTCGCCCTTGGGATTGCCGACCACGGCCTGATTGGGGGAGTTGAACAGCGTGGCGGCCTTATCCGCCACGACCTTGCCGCGCATATTGGCTTCATCCGCCTTCTGGCGCTTTTCCAGCTCTTCGATCGCCTCGCGGACGACTTCCGGATTGGCGATCAGATAGTCATGGACGATTTTCTCAACCGCCGTCTTCTGGGCGGGTGCAAATTCGCCGGCGGCGCGGGCGTTTCCGGGCCAGGCTGCGCAAGCGATCGATCCGGCGACTAGAACGCTGGCGGCGAGCCAATTCGGAAAACGCATATTTTTCTCCATGTTCGCGGCGCGTGTTGGCGGGCGCCGTCGGGATAGGGGCGGATGATCGAACCAGCCGCTCAGCCATCTTCCTGATAGAGGAGGATGAGCGCGCCAATCATGACGCCGACGATGGCGGGCGACCAGGCGGCGACAAAGGGACTGATCAGTCCGGCGCCGCCGAGATCCGACAGGACTTTGGTGCCGATATAAAGCACGAAGCCCGACGCCACGCCATAGGAAAGGGTCGTGCCGACGCCGCCCATGCGGGAGAACCGCAGGGAGAACGCCGCCGCCAGCAACACCATGGCCACAAGCAGGACAGGGCGCGATACAAGAGCCTGATATTGAAGCCGATAAGCGGTCGCATCAAGGCCGGCGTCAGCGGTGTTGTCGGCCACCTCCGAGAGGCTCCAGAAGGGGGTCGACTGTGGCGGCGTGTTGACCGCCGCCGCCTGTTCCGGCGTCAGGCTGGTCGCCAGCATATAGGCGGTGACATTGCGCGTCGCCTGACCGGGCGCGCTGATCACGGCGTCATTCAGCACCCAGACGCCGGGCTCCAGATATCCCCGCGCAGCTTCCACACGCTCGATAAAGCCGCCATTTTGCGAATAGACATTGACGCTGACCTCAAACAATTCGGTGCCCTTATGGGCGGAGCCGGTGGCGTGGATGACGGCGAGGCCATCGACGCCATGTTGGCGCAGCCAGACGCCGTGATCGATCCGCACGCTGCCCTGCACGCCGAAGAGTTCGACCTCCATCTGATCGGCCTGCTGCTTGAGCATGGCGGCGAGCGGGTTGTAGACGCCGACGGAAATCGCGCCGATCACAGAGGCGGTCATGACTGGCGCAAACAGGAACTGCCAGACTGACATGCCGGCGGCGCGGGCGACGATCAGTTCAAGTTTGCGGGTCAGATCGACAAAAGCCGCCATGGAGCCAAACAGCACGGCGAAAGGCAGGATCGCCTCGGCCGCCGCCGGCACTTTCATCAGGGTAATGAGCGCCACGATCTTGGCGCTGGCGTCCGGGCTGTCGCTGGCGCGTCGCAGCATCTCGACGAACACGACCACGAACATCAGACAGAAGATCGTAAAGAAGATCGACAGGATGGTCTTGGCGAAACGCGCCGCCAGATAACGGGTGAGCGTCACGCCAATCATGACCGCCTCTCATATCCCTTGAGGAGGCGCGCCATTCGGCTGAAAGATCTGAAAATTGGCGTTGGCGCGGTCACGGACGGCTTTTGGGAGTCGATCACGGCGTTTTCGCGGCGCTATTTGACCGGTCGGCATGACCGGGATATTGCGCCCTTAATTCTGGGCTACAGACGCGAAACGCGTCGATTCTTTTCATGAGGCGGACATGACTCTCAATATGAAATTTGACGCCGTCGCCTTCGACGCCGCCGCCGCACGCGCCCGCGCCGCCGAAGAGGCGGGCCGGCCGCGCACCCTTGTTGTTTTCGCTGGCAAAGAACTGGCGATGGCCGACGCGGCCAAGGCCCTGCTGGCCGGGGCGTCTGAGCAAATCACCCGCGCCGCCGCCGCCGCCCGCTTCAAGGGCAAGGCCGGGTCGGCGCTGGAAATTCTGGCCCCGGCGGGGATTGCGGCGAGCCGATTGCTGCTGGTTGGCGTCGCGACAGGCGGCGACGAGGCGGACGCCGCCAAGCCCGAGGCTGCGGCCAAGAGCGATGAGTTTTTGTCGCTCGGCGGACAGACAGCCGCCCGTCTGGGGCAGGCCGGCGAAGCGGTGGTGATCTTCGATCTGCCGGAACGCCCGGCCGATCCGGCGGCCGGTGCCGGGCAGTTCGCGCTGGGCGGCTGGCTGCGGGCCTATAAATTCGATCAATACAAAACCAAGAAAAAAGACGACAGCGAGCGCGAAGGGCCGGTCGAGGTTTTGATTGGGGTTAGCGATCCAGCCGCCTCCAGCGTCGCGATTGACGAAGCAGGGCATCTCGCCGAAGCGGTGGTTCTTGCCCGCACGCTGGTCAATGAGCCGGCCAATGTTCTGTCGCCGGCTGAATTTGCGCGTCGCGCCTCAGAGTTGATGAAGCTCGGCGTCGAGGTCGAGATTCTCGATGAGAAGATGATGGCGGAGCTTGGCATGCGGGCGCTGCTCGGCGTCGGGCAGGGCTCTGAGGCGGAGAGCAAGCTGGTCGTACTGCGCTGGAATGGCGACGGCGACGCTGCGCCCGTCGCCTTCGTCGGTAAGGGCGTCGTCTTCGACACCGGCGGCATTTCAATCAAGCCGGCCGCCTCCATGGAAGATATGAAGGGCGATATGGCCGGCGCGGCCGCCGTCACCGGCGCGCTCCACGCCATCGCCGCACGCAAGGCCAAAGCCAATGTCATCGGCGTGCTGGGCCTCGTCGAAAATATGCCGGACGGCAGGGCGCAGCGGCCTGGCGATATTGTGAAATCCATGTCTGGCCAGACCATCGAGGTCATCAACACGGATGCCGAAGGCCGTCTCGTGCTTGCCGACGCTCTGACCTATGTCATCGACAAATATAAGCCCGCCGCCGTCGTCGATCTGGCGACTCTGACCGGCGCCATTCTTGTCGCGCTCGGGCAAGAGTATGGCGGTCTGTTCTCGAACAATGACGAACTGTCCGAGCGGCTGACCAAAGCCGGCGTCTCCACCGGTGAGAAACTGTGGCGTTTCCCGATGGGACCCGCTTACGACAAGCTGATCGACTCGAAATTCGCCGATATGAAAAACACCGGCGGCCGTCACGCCGGCTCGATCACCGCTGCGCAATTCCTGCAGCGCTTTGTTGGCAAAACGCCATGGGCGCATCTCGATATCGCCGGAACCGGCATGGGTTCGCCGTCCAGCGACATCAACCAGAGCTGGGGATCGGGCTGGGGCGTGCGCCTGCTCGATCGGCTGGTGCGCGACAATTACGAGGCCTGAGTCGATCTCCTCGATGGCGCAAACCGCCGGCGCAGCTAAGAAGCCTGCGCCGGTTCAAGCTGCGCGCGATGCGTTTGAAGAGGCGGTCCGCGACTTCGCCGCATTTGGCTTTTCAACCATTCGGCGTGAAGAAGCGGACGTCCCGTATTACGTCAATGAATTCTGGACCGCAGGTCAACGGCAGGCGCATGCGTTGCATGAAATCAGTTACCGCGCCTGCTTCAAGCCGCAACTGCCCGGGTTCTTTATCGATCGGCTGACGCGGGAAGGCGACAGCGTCTATGATCCTTTCATGGGACGCGGCACAACGCCTGTGCAGGCGGCGCTGCAAGGCCGTCGCCCCATGGGCAATGACGTCAATCCGCTGAGCGTATTGCTGACCCGCCCGCGATTGAGCCCGCCAACGCTGACCGAAATTGAGCAAAGCCTCGCCGAAATCGAATGGCGTTGTGACGAGATCGATCGCGAGGATTTGCTGGCGTTTTATCATCCCGATACGCTTCGCCAGATTTGCGCGCTGCGACGCCATCTGTTCAAACATGCGCCGCTCAAGCAATCAGCGGCGCCGGCGCTTGACTGGATCCGAATGGTGGCGCTGAACCGCCTCACCGGCCATTCGCCGGGCTTTTTCTCTGTCTATTCCCTGCCGCCCAATCAGGCGGTTTCTGTTGAGGCGCAACTTAAAATCAACGCAAGGCGCGGCCAGACGCCGCCGCCGCGCAATGTTGCGCAATTGATTATGAAGAAGTCGCGTAAGCTGTTGTCGGAAGGCGTTCCGCCGCCGCATCCCGCGCCGCTGCTCGCCACCGGACCTGCATGGCGCGCGCCGGCGATCGCCGACGCCATGGTCGATCTGATCGTCACTTCGCCGCCTTTTCTGGATGTCGTGCAATATGCCCAGGATAATTGGCTGCGAAACTGGTTCGCCGGCGTCGACGCCGACGCCGTGAAAATTTCCGCACATCGCAGCGTTGACGCCTGGACGCAGATGGTGCGCGACTGTTTGTCGGAATTCGCCCGGATCGTGAGACCCGGCGGGCATGTCGCCTTCGAGGTCGGCGAAGTGCGCGGTGGGGCCGTGCATCTGGAGCGCCAGGTCTGGGCGGCGGCCGAGGGCTTGCCGTTTGATCGCCTCTTTGTTCTGGTCAATCAGCAGGAATTCACCAAGACCAGCAATTGCTGGGGTGTCGTCAATAACAGCAAGGGGACCAATTCGAACAGAATTGTCCTGCTGCGGCGGCGCTGACCGCTTTAGACATCTTGCGCGCCGCCGACGAATTGGCCATCAACGGCGCATAGAAACAGGCCCGCGTCGCTATGATCGAAGTCGCCTTCTACCATTTGACCGCCCGCACGGTTGAGTCCGCGCTGCAAACGCTTCTGGAGCGTACGCGGGCGCGCGGCTGGCGCGCCGTGGTGCAGGCGGTGAGCGAAGGGCGGCTTAAAAAGATCGACGAATATCTATGGTCGTGGCGTCGAGACAGCTTTCTGGCGCATGGAACCAGCCGTGATCCCGATCCGGCGTCGCAACCGATTTACCTGACCTGCGACGACACCGAAAACCCCAACAGCGCCGACATTCGTTTCTTTTTGGAAAGCGCTGCGCTGGCGCCGGTGCTGGAGAGCGACGCCGCGCCGACGACGCGCGCAGCGCTGCTCTTTGACGGCGCGGATGCGGCCGAACTCGAAGATGCGCGCACGCAGTGGCGCGAATTGCGCGAGGCCGGCTATCCGATTGTCTATTATCAGCAGAATGACGACGGGAAATGGATCGAGAAGGCGCGGGAGCCAAAGCCATGAACGCTGGTTCGGCGATCGATCCTGCAATGGACATGAAACCGCTGCTGTCCATTCGTCATATCTGCAAGAATTATGGTGACACGACAGCGCTTGATGATGTGTCGCTGACAATCGCGCGCGGCGAGTTTTTCGCTTTGCTTGGTCCTTCCGGCTGCGGAAAAACGACTCTGATGCGCTGTATCGCTGGGTTTGAAACGCCCGACGCTGGTCAGCTTGTTCTCGATGGGTGCGATCTCGCTGGCATGCCGCCTTATCGGCGTCCGGTGAATATGATGTTTCAATCCTATGCGCTTTTTCCTCATCTGAATGTTTATGAGAACGTCGCTTTCGGATTGCGTCGCAAGGGGCTGGCGAAAGACGTTATTGAGGCGCGCGTCTCGGAACTGCTGCGCCTGACGCAACTGATCCCCTATGGCGCGCGTCGTATTAATGAGCTTTCAGGTGGGCAACGTCAGCGGGTAGCCCTCGCGCGCGCACTGGCGCCGGGGCCGACCTTGCTGCTGCTTGACGAGCCATTGGGTGCGCTTGATCGCAAGCTGCGTGAAGAAACGCAATTTCATCTCAAACAGATCCAGCGCGAGACCGGAACGAGCTTTATGATCGTCACCCACGATCAGGATGAGGCGCTGGCGTTGGCGGATCGCGTCGCCGTCATGCGCGCCGGCCGCATTGAGCAGATCGCCTCGCCCAATGATATT
Source organism: Methylocystis sp. (assembly GCA_023253795.1). GTDB lineage: Bacteria > Pseudomonadota > Alphaproteobacteria > Rhizobiales > Beijerinckiaceae > Methylocystis. Next base: position 3,540 of record JALRFG010000001.1, on the reverse strand, counting down.
TATGATCGGCCGGCGTCACGATTTGTCGCCGGCTTCGTTGGCGACACCAATTTCATTGATGGCGTTGTCCATCATCAAAGCGCCGCCCATCTTGTGACGGACTTTGGCGCGATCACGCTGTCGGATTGCCAATTAGCTGATGGCGCGGGCGCCACGCTGAGCATTCGTCCGGAAGATATTCTGGCGCGTCATGAGGGCGCTGGGATCGCCGGCGTGGTCGAGGATTTCGTCTTCCGTGGCGATAATACGCTTCTGCGTGTGCGTGTTTCGGACGCGATGACGCTCCGCGTCGCGACATGGGACTCGCGTTTTGCCGTAGGCGAGAGAGTTGTTCTTCAGTTTCCGGCTGAAACCCCGGCTCTATTTGCGGAGTCAGCATGAAGGAGGCTCCTCGACTGACGCGCGGCCAGCTTCTTGTTCTGCTGGCGCCTTATCTCTGGATCGGCGCCTTCCTGCTGGCGCCGTTGCTGCTCATTCTTAAAATATCGCTTTCGCAATCGGTGCTGGCGCGTCCGCCTTATCGGCCGCTTTTCGAACTGGCCGACGGGATTGCTGGGCTTTGGTCCAAGGCGCAGACGCTTACCCTCGACGCCTATCGGACCCTGTTCACGGACAGTCTTTATCTCGACGCTTACATCTCCTCGCTGACTATTGCGGCGATTGCGACGCTGGTCACCTTGCTGGTCGCCTATCCCTTCGCCTTGGCGATGGCGCGCGCGCCTGCGAATTGGCGCCCCTTTCTGATAGGGCTGGCCGCGGCGCCGTTCTGGACGAGCTTTCTGATCCGCGTCTATGCATGGATTGCCTTGCTCAAGGACGAGGGGCTGATCAACAAGGCATTGATCGCTCTGGGCATGATCGATACGCCGATAGAAATGTTCGCCACGCGCTTTGCTGTTATTGTCGGCATCGTCTACTCCTATCTGCCTTTCATGCTGCTGCCGATTTATGCGGCGCTTGAGCGGCAGGACCCGACATTGCGCGAAGCCTCCGCCGATCTGGGCGCATCGCCCTTCGAGACCTTTTTGCGCGTAACATTGCCGCTCTCGCGCGAGGGCGTGATCGCCGGCGTGCTGCTGGTGTTTATCCCGGCGGTTGGTGAATTCGTCATCCCTGATCTGCTGGGCGGCTCCGACACGTTGATGATTGGTCGCACGCTGTGGAATGATTTCTTCGCCAATCATGACTGGCCGACCGCTTCCGCCGCCGCCGTTGTGTTGTTGGCGCTGTTGATCGCGCCTCTCGTCGCATTGGAGCGACTGCGCTATGACCCGAAAAAGGACGGGTCGTGAGCAGCTCATTTCGCGCCTTTCAAGGTGTCATCCTCCTTGCTGGCTTTATCTTTCTTTACGCGCCGATTGTTATTCTCGCCGCCATGAGCTTCAACGCCTCGCGACTTGTTTCGGTCTGGGGCGGTTTTTCGACGCAATGGTATGAAGCGCTGTTTGACAATGAACAATTGATGCAATCGGCGTGGATCAGCCTGCTAGACGCGACAATCTCCTCCTGTCTCGCGACGATCCTCGGTCTTTTGGCGGCTGTGGGCTTGGCGCGTTTTGGCGCGTTCCGATCGCGCCTGCTGTTCTTCGGGGCGATCCATGCGCCGCTGGTGCTGCCGGAAGTGGTGCTGGGTCTCGCTTTGCTGAGTTGCTTCGTTGCGCTGGGCGTCGGGCGCGGTTTTACGACGCTGGTGATTGGTCATGTCACCTTCACCATGTGTTTCACAACCGTCGCGCTGCTGGCGGCCATTCGCGAATGCGACCCGACGCTGGAGGAGGCGGCGATGGATCTTGGCGCGCCGCCATTGAACGCTTTTCTGCTGGTTGCATTGCCGCAGATTGCGCCAGCGCTGGCCAGCGCTTTCCTGCTTGCCTTCACGCTCGCGCTCGACGATTTGGTGATCGCAAGTTTCGCCACTGGTCCGGGCGCCACGACTTTGCCGATGCGGATCTATTCACAGGTTCGGCTTGGCGTTTCGCCGCAGATCAACGCCATTTCAACGCTGTTGCTGGGCATGGTCGCCGTGGCGATGGGCGGCGGCGCGCTATTGATGCGGCTGGCGGGTCGCCGTCGGCGCTGATGTGTCGCAACCAGTTGACTATAAAAGTCATCATAAATCATTGACCCTGGCTCACCGACGCGTCTATCACAGGACCATAGCGGGATTGACAACGCATGACGAAACGGGCGCAGCCGGCGAAACGAAAAACCAGTGGTTCCCCCGGCGCCGCCGCATCCTTGCGCACGACAACTGTCGCTGAGGCGGCGGCTCCAATCCGCCATGAAGAAACGCATGGCCATCCGCCGCGCGGCGCCAGCTGGGCGGGGCTGAGCCTTGAACGCCAGTTGATGCTCTGGGGCATCGCCCTGCTATTGCTGGCGACGATCCTGTATTTTCTCAGTCCTGTGCTGGCGCCTTTCGTGGCTGGAACGGCGCTCGGCTATTTGCTGGACCCGGTGGCGGATCGCCTCCAGCGGTTGGGCATGTCGCGCCTGAGCGCAGCGCTCATTCTGTTGGTGTTCTTCATCACTTTCGTCGTCACGGCGCTGATTATTCTGCTGCCGATCCTGTCACGCCAATTTGCTGGGCTCGTCACCTCCATGCCGGGCTATCTTCAGACACTGGGCGGATTGGTGGTGGAATGGCAGACGCGTTTCACCGCCGACTATTTCAACGACTGGCTGCAAACAATGGGGCTTGGCCCCGAGTGGCTTCAAAAAATCGGCATTGGCCCCGCCTCGTCTTTCGACACGCAGAAATATATCGACGATCTCACCAATCAGGGCGCCACGCTGATCGGTGATTTTGTGAAATCGCTGGTGTGGCGCGGCTATGCCTTGATCAATGTGATTACGCTGGTCGTGATCACACCTGTGGTCGCTTTCTATATGATGCTGGATTGGGATCAGATGATCCATATCCTCGACAATCTGGTGCCGCCGCGTCATCGCGACGATGTTCGTTATCTTGCGGGCGAGATCAATGAGGCGCTTGCCGGTTTTGTGCGCGGTCAATCGCTGGTCTGCGTCTTTCTTGGCGTTTGGTATGCGGTCGGCCTGTCCGCGATTGGATTGAATTTCGGTTTTCTGATTGGCGTCATAGCCGGCGTATTGAGTTTTATTCCCTATGTCGGTTCGATCACCGCATTCGTGCTGTCGATTATCATCGCCATTGTGCAGGACTGGCCGCATATCAGTCTGCCGGTTGAAGCCATTGCGATCGTCAGCTTCGGCCTGATCATGGATGGTTATGTTCTGTCGCCACGACTGGTCGGCGCGTCGGTTGGCCTGCATCCGGTCTGGATCATGTTCGCTTTGCTGGCTTTCGGCGCGTTATTTGGCTTCACCGGCATGATTATCGCGGTGCCGACTGCCGCTGCGCTCGGCGCCGTCATGCGGTTTCTTGCTGCGCGGTATCGTCAGAGCGGGCTCTACCGCGAGCACGGTCCTGCGCATCACAGGACCTGAGCCCAATGGCGACGGATCAACGCACCGAGCGCGTCGAGCAGCTGCCGCTCGATTTTCCGGTCGAAACTCGCT
>JALRFG010000019.1 GCA_023253795.1 Methylocystis sp. | reverse complement strand
AGCTGCCGGATCGTCGCAAGGGCTATACGCAAAAAGCGGCGGTCGGCGGCCATAAGGTCTATCTGCGCACCGGCGAATACGCCGATGGGCGTCTGGGCGAAATCTTCATCGACATGCACAAGGAAGGCGCCGCCTTCCGCTCCTTGATGAATAATTTCGCCATCGCGATCTCGCTCGGCCTGCAATATGGCGTGCCGCTTGAGGAATATGTCGACGCCTTCACCTTCACCCGCTTCGAGCCTGCCGGTCCGGTGCAGGGCAATGACGCGATCAAGAACGCGACGTCGATCCTCGACTATGTGTTCCGCGAACTTGCCGTCTCCTATCTCGGCCGCAACGATCTCGCGCATGTCTCGCCCGACGACATCGGTCATGACGTGCTCGGCAAGGGCGAGAATGAAGGCAAGGCGCCGGAAGCCAACAGCATCGTTTCGCGCGGCCTGCTGCGCTCCAAGACCGACAAGCTGATGGTGGTGCGTGGCGGCGCCGCGACGGCGCTGCGCAGCGAGCCGGAAACCGTTCAGGAAATGGATGCCGCCGCCGCCGTCTCGTCGCTCGGCTGGACCGAGCCGACCAAAACGGTTGAAGGCATGGCCGAGCGTCGCGCCGAAGCGCGGATGAAAGGCTATGTCGGCGAAGCTTGCCCGGAATGCGCCAACTTCACGCTGGTGCGCAACGGCACCTGCCTGAAGTGCGAGACCTGCGGTTCGACGACGGGTTGTTCGTAAGCGAAGTTTAAAACGCTGCTTCTTGCAGATCATCACAAGTGATCACGCCGGGCGCGCTCGCAAGAGTCGCGCCCGGAGCTTTTTGTGCAGTAGCACAAAGTTTTTTGAATTTTTGCGCGCGTTTTATGCGCGTTGAGCCGCAAGACACAGATGCGATTAATCGCGCGATGTTTTGGCTCAGTTGTTCTGCCGCACGTGCTTATGTGATTTTATCACATTGATTTCTCATCATTAAATTCTCGTAACATCAAGACAAAGTCACATATCTTCGCCGCCTGTCGATTGATGCTCGCGTCAAGCCCGGAGCGCTTGGCGGTCTTCCGGGAAATAAACTGCCCATCCGCCCTCACCGCGAAACCGGGCTCTCGTCTGACTTCGCGTATTGTCGGAGACGTTTCATGTCGCCTGAATTTACAGCCATAATGATGATGACCTTTTTTGTTCTCGGCGCGATTATGATCGTGCAGGGCGGCGTGGGGTTCATGCAAAGCAATCTTGTCCTGCTGGACACGAATTCCAAACTTGCGCAAACCACGATCTTCTCTGTCGCGGCCTTTATGTTTGTGGCGGGCATCAGCGTTCACTTTACCGGCAGCAGCAATACGGCCTTCTTGAAAGGACAATTGGCGCAGACCTCGCGTTGTGAACTGGAGAGTGAGGCGGCCAATCCCTCTGCGCGCGGCGGTTCAACCGGGGTGATTGGCCGACAGATCGTCGCCTGTATGCAGAAATCGGGCTTTGACTGGATTGACCAGGCGCCCCTGTGTCGTGAAGCGCCGATGGCGACCAACGGCTATTGCTACCAGTCGGCGTCGTGGTTTGGCCGCGCGATCACCAATGCCCAGCTTGCGTTTAACTAGCGCGATGTTCTGCGCCTGACGGCAAAAACCCCGAGGCGCGTCCGTAGCGGCCGCCTCGGGTGATTATTCCCGCAAAAGCGCTACATTCATCACTGTCCGCCCGGAATGCAGTTCGATCTTTCCGCCGGACGAAAGCTGCGGCGATTACGATCCAATCCCAACCCTCAACAAGGACAATAATCATGAGTTATCGGACCGGCATTATCGTTGTTGGCGTTCTGCTTTTTATCGCCGCCATGATCCCCTACGCCTATAAGCCGCGTTGCAGTTCGCCGGCGGAATGCCCGACGACGTCGCCCTATTAAACGCCGCGCCTTCAGCGTAAATTGAAACGCCTAAACGCCCGTAGGCTTGCATCGGGCGCCGGAGCCATATGTATGAAAACGCCGCGCCGCTCTCCCCTCACCTTTCTTGCGCTGACGCTGCTGCTGCCGGGCGTGCTCGCGCTGGCGACGCCGGCGAAGGCGCAATGGGGCTATTGGGGACCCGGCTACGGTGGTTATGGCGGCTACGGCAGCTATGGCTATGGCGGCGAAGGCTGCGGCAACCTGAATTGCGAGGGCGACGGCTGGGATGGCGGCTACGCCGACATGAAGGACAAGGAAAAGGCCGCCGCCGGACAGGATCAATTCGACAAGGAGTTTGGCCCGGCGAAACCCGGCAAGCTCTGCAAATCCAAAACGCCGACCTACAATGATTGGGGCGATTTCACCGGCTACAAGCCCGTAATGATCCCCTGCAATAAATCCTGATCATCCGACGCTGAATTTCTGCTGACCCGCGTTCGCGCTTTGCGCGATGCTGGTCAGCGCGTTTTGCGCCTTTCCCTGACAATCTGAAGATATGCCTGGTCCGGATGACAGGATCAGGGGCTCCGCTGTTGCAAATTTGCAACGGTTGACCGGTGATTTGCGTCTGAACTTGCACAATCGTATCGTTATATCATCAGAGTATATGGCGAGAAAGAATTTCGCTCTCCATTTTGGCTGTTTGGGATAGTTTTCTTCTCCTGTAAAGCTAAGGCCCGGCGACATCAAAACCTTGCATATATTTCTGTTATATAACAAATATAGCCTCTCTATTCTGCGTAGAAAAATGAAGATGGAAGGTGGCGGCATTAAAAGCGTAGAGCGTGGTGATATAATAAAATATAAAATCACTAAACTATATTGACTGACGGCGAGGTTGTGGTTCTAATTCCTCACCGCCAAACGCAGGCCACAGACGCGATGCATAATTTGCATCATGGGATTTTGGACGATGAAACGCTCCCTTCACAGCAGATTGCTCGGCGCCACTATTCTGGGGCTGGGCGCGATTTTGCCTGTTTGTGCACAAGCGGGAGAGGCGCAATATTTTTTCACGAAAGACGACGCTGCGACATCGACAGACAAGCCGACATCCGCCGAACCGCAAAAAGGCGTGAACGGTCAATCAACAAAACAGAACGGCGACAAATCTTCTGCTGGCGCCGCCGTCAGAACACGCACCCCAACGCCTGCCAATCGCGGCGCGTATAATTCGGACTTTGACGGCGCAGGCGGCAGTGGGGCGGCGATGGTGCTGACGGAAGGACAAAATCCGTCAGGCGGCTCGGTTACGACGCCAACCGGACTCTCCAATCGCGCCCGAAACAGATTCTTTCGCGGCTATGAGGGCACGGGCGGACACGGCCCGGCGATGGTCCGGACAGAGGGCGAGAAGAAGAACGACGATGACGGTTACTACCTCAAGACCCGCGGCTATCGTCTGGAGCCGGAGCCAACAGTTCCGGTTTACGCGCGTCAGGCGAATAAGACCTATAAAGAACTTAAGGATCTTGATTGGCTGAACATCGGCCTCGATTCCCGCACGCGCTTTGAATATCGCGAGAATGATTATCGTCCTTACACGGACAGCAATATTTACGCGCCTAATGGCACGCCAAACACCAAAGGTCTCCGCGCTTATCCGAACTCTCTCTGGCTGGAGCGCACGCGCGGCTATATCGGCATCAAGAACATTCTCGATCCCTTCCGAGCCGTTATCGAATTTCAGGACTCGCGCGCGTTTAACTCCATCTATGAGCTACAGGGTCAGGAGATTAATCAGACCGAACTCATTCAGGGTTATGGCGAGCTGTTCTTAAAAGATGCGCTGGGCACGGACGCCAAGGGCCAGGGTCGTCCGATTAGCGTTCGCGTTGGTCGTCAGGCGTTTGAAGTTGGTTCGCGTCGTCTAATCGCGCGTAACGAATTCCGCAACACCACGAATAATTTCGAAGGCGTGCGCGTGTTGCTCGGCGAGCGCTACAACGACGTCGATCTCGACAGTTTCCTGATGCGTCCGGTGATCCGTAATCCCTACAGCTGGGATCAGCCCGACTGGCAGAACTGGGTCTATGGCAGCTTTCTCAGCATCAAGAATGTCTCGCCCTATCTAACGATCCAGCCCTATTTCATCGGTCGTCACGCATGGGGCGATCCTACGAATTGGGCCAGCGCCGCCAAGGTGCCGCGCCAGACGCAGGCGCCGGGTTTTCGCGTTTTCGGCAATTACAATAATTTCGACTGGGACATCGATGTGATGAAACAGTTCGGACAGATCGGCGTCATCTCAACCGCCTATCCCTATAATCCGGCATGGATGACGGGAACGGTTGGTTACAACAATATCTCCAAGCCCTTCGGCGGCTATTATCAAACCAAGCAGCAGGACGCGATCGCTTATGCGGCGGATGTCGGCTACACCTTCGCCGATCATCCATGGAAGCCGCGTGTCAGCGCCGTCTATATTTATGGCTCCGGCAACAAGAGCGCCTATTCGAGCGCCAGCAACAATGTCGATCAATTCTACGGGTTCAATCAGCCGTTTTCGCGCAATGATTACATCAGCTGGAACAATGTGAAGGATCCGAAGGTTCGTCTCGAATTTACGCCGGCGAAAGATACGCAGATTGATACGGCGTTCAGCGCCTATTGGCTCGCCAGCGCGGCTTCCGCCTGGGATCGCGCCGGTCTCTATGCGCCAAACGGCAATCGTGGAACCTTCATGGGCACAGAACTGGATATGCGTATCCGCCAGAAGGTCAGCCAATACTGGAACATCAGCGCCTCCTATGCGCGCTTCTGGCCGGGCTCCTATACCTCAAGCTTCGCGCCGCCGGTGGCGTTGCAAATGCCGCCGACATGGGCGCCGGGCGGCACAGCTCCCGGACAGACCGGCACGACCTATGGTCTGACGGCGCGCCCGACCAACTTCTTCTATGTCGAAGCCAACGCCAACGCATTTGGCGACGGCAAACCAATCGCTACCCTCCCCGGTTCGGAGTTCGTCGCTTACTGGAATGAGGGCGATAAAAAGAGCAAGGAGCCGAGCTGGACGGATCTTTATGTCGGCGTCACCGCCGGCGGCTCACTTTCCAATGGCAATATGAAAGTGCAGGATCTTGCCGCGGCGGATGGCAACGCCACGACCTACACCCGCAGCAATACCGTTGCGGCCACGGGGCTCAACACCTTCCCGACCAATTACAACCAGAGCCTGAGCGGCTTTATCGGCGGCCTCACCTATGGCGCCAATTATAAGCTCGTCAACAGTTTCGTCGTCGGCGTTGAAGGCGATCTCGCCGGCACGGCGGGCAACACCAACACCGTCTGGGATATCTTCTCGAAGCAAAACCCCGGCGGCTCCACGATCTACACCACCTATGGCCAGCATACGGCGACGCTAAATTATCTCGGCACCGGTCGTGGTCGTGTCGGCTACCTCGCCACGCCCGAGCTGTTGCTCTTCGGCACGGCGGGCTTCGCCTATGGCGGCGTAACGGCGGCGAACAGCTATGTGACCATCGCCAGCAACGCCGCATCATCGCCAAATGTCTATGGCCCGCAATTCACCGGCACACTCACAGGCTGGACAGCGGGCGGCGGCGTCGAATGGGCGATCTCGCCGCAATGGACTGTCAAGGCTGACTATCTTTATTACAATCTTGGTTCTGTCTACGCCTCCAATCTTGGCTCCAACAACACATTCGCAACAACGAGCTTCTCCTCGACACCATACGGCGTTCTGTCACAGAGCACGTCGTCCTTCAGCGGCAACATCATTCGCGGCGGCGTCAACCGTCACTTCGATCTGTTGAATTCGGAGACCAAGGCGGCGGACAAGCCGGTGCTGGCGGCAGCGATTGGCGCGACGGACGCGACCAAGAAATCGGCGCCGGCTAAACCGGTTAATTGGGGTGGCGCCTATGGCGGTGTTAACCTCGGCGGAATTTGGGCCAATCAGAACAGCATCAACAATGTCACGGCTTGGCCGGATGTGAATCGCCCATCCCAGTTTGTCAGCTCCGACGCCTGGCTTTCAGGTTCAGTCCCGGCTTCGGGAACAGCTGCGCTGCTTGGCGGCGGACAGGTCGGCTACAATGTCGAACTCAACAAGCTCTGGAAACTGAAGTTCGTCACCGGCGTTGAGGCCGATATTCAGGGCGTCACGCCCGGCGGCACAAAAGGAACCAATACTTTCCTGACGACGCTCACGCCCGTGAACGCCAGCAATCAGGCGCTGGTTTCGCAGAGCGCGACAAATTCCTTAAGCTTCCTCGGCACCGCGCGCGGCCGTTTCGGCTTTACGCTCACGCCGTCGATCCTCGCTTATGGAACGGGCGGTCTTGCATATGGAGGCACCAATACAAGCCTGCAAACCTTCTCGGGACTTGGTTCGCTGGACGGCTGGCAGGGCGGCGCGGGCAGCACGTCGACTTTCCAGCTCGGCTGGACGGCTGGCGGCGGCGCCGAATGGGCTTTCCGCGATAATTGGAGCGTCAAGGGCGAGTATCTTTACTATGATCTCGGCAAGGCCAGCGGTTCGGTCACGAACTACGCCTATCTCCCCGGCGCTGCGCCGCAGCTCGCGTCGCAAAGCCAGTTCACCGAACGCTATGCCGGCAATATTCTGCGCGCCGGCGTGAACTATCACATACCCGTCGAAAAATCGGAGCCAGTGACGGCAGGCTATTGAGTGTGGCATGATCGACGGCGTGAACGCATTGCTTCGTCGCTCTGCTGAATTTTTTGATCCGCTATGAAACGCATTTATAATTTCAGCGCCGGTCCTTCGATGCTGCCGCCTTCAGTGGTGGCGCGCATACAGGCGGATTTGCCGTCCTGGCGGTCGACGGGCATATCGGTGATGGAAATGAGCCATCGCGGCGCGGTTTTTGGCGAGATTGCTGAAAAGACGCGTGCAGATTTCCGTGCGCTCATCAATGCGCCGGATCATTATCATATTCTTTTTCTGGCCGGCGGCGCACGCGCGCAATTTGCGGCGATCCCACTAAATTTAACGGCCACGAAAAACAAAGTCACCTATTTCAACACGGGCGCGTGGTCAAAAGCAGCGATTGCAGAAGCCGAGCGCTATGTATCAGTTGAGATTGTCGCCAGTTCAGAGGCGTCGTCCTTCACGACACTGCCGCCGCCGGATCAATGGCGGATCGATCCCGATGCGGCCTATGTGCATTACACCGCCAATGAAACCATTGATGGCGTCGAGTTTCAGGATACGCCGGACGTCGGCGCGATACCGCTCGTCTCCGACATGTCGTCGAATATTCTGTCGCGGTCCATCGAATTGGAGCGCTTTGGTCTGATCTATGCCGGCGCGCAAAAAAATCTTGGCATTGCCGGATTGGGCGTGGTGATTGTGCGGGATGACCTGCTCGGTCGTGCGCGCGCCGAGACGCCCGCTGTCCTGAATTATACTTCACAGGCGCAACAGGGTTCCATGGTGAACACGCCGCCGGTCTTCGCCTGGTATGTGCTGGGGCTGGTGCTTGAATGGGTGAAGGAACAGGGCGGCGTAGTTGAGATCGAAAAAAGAAACATCGCCAAGGCGCGCAAGCTATACGACGCCATTGATGCGTCAGCTCTGTATTCCAACCCGGTTGAAAAATCCGTTCGCTCACGAATGAACGTGCCGTTTCGACTGCCTGAAGCGTTGCAGGAACGGTTTCTCACAGAGGCGCAGGCGGCAGGATTGGTGAATCTGGAGGGGCACCGCTCAGTCGGTGGTCTGCGCGCCAGCATCTACAACGCCATGCCGGAAGAAGGCGTCGATGCGCTCATCGCCTTTATGCAGGATTTTGAGAAAAGACGGGGATGAAGCGGCGCGCCTGATCGCAGACTAGCCGCCCTCCTCCTCGTCCTCGCCAACATCGCCAATGTGCTCAACCGAGACGACTCGTTCATCTTCCGCTGTGTTGAACACGATCACGCCCTGCGTGCCACGTCCGGCGATGCGGATGCCGCCGACCGGGCAACGGATTAATTGTCCGCCATCGGTCACCAGCATGATCTCATCGTCCTGCGCCACGGGGAAAACTGCAATCAATTTGCCGTTGCGGGCGTTCACTGCCATAGCGACGATGCCTTTGCCGCCACGTCCGGTGGTGCGGTATTCGTAGGAGGACGTGCGTTTGCCGTAACCGTTTTCGGAAACCGTGAGGATGATCTGCTCAGCCACCTGCATGGCTGCGAAACGTTCATCCGACAGCTCGACGGCGTTTTCTGTTTCCTCCGCCTCGACCTCGGCGCCGGTCTCGCTTGAAACGTCCTCGCCCATACGACGGCGCAGCGCATTGGCGCGCTTGAGATAGGCGGCGCGCTCTTCGCTCGCGCAGTCAAAGTGATGGAGGATCGATAGCGAAATCACGCGATCGTCTGCCGCCAGCGAGACGCCGCGCACGCCCATGGATGTGCGGCCCTGAAAGACGCGCACTTCCGGCACGGCGAAGCGGATACATTGCCCTGCCCGCGTCGTGAGGAGAATATCGTCATGCTCCGTCGCCGTGGCGACATCGACGATCGCCTCGCCATCGTCGAGCTTCATGGCGATCAGGCCATTGCGGCGCACGTCACAGAAGTCGGAGAGCTTGTTGCGCCGCACCGTGCCGCCGGTGGTGGCGAAGATCACGTCGAGCGTGCCCCAGCTCGTTTCGTCCTCCGGCAGCGGCATGATGGTGGTGATGCGTTCGCCGGGCTCCAGCGGGAGCATATTGACCAGCGCCTTGCCACGCGCCTGCGGCGCCGCCAGCGGCAGACGCCACACCTTTTCCTTATAGGCCTTGCCGCGTGAGGAGAAGAACAGCACCGGCGTATGCGTATTGGCGACAAAAAGACGATGGACAAAATCCTCGTCCTTCGTCTGCATGCCGGAGCGGCCTTTGCCGCCGCGTCGTTGCGCGCGATAGGTCGAAAGCGGAACGCGCTTGATGTAGCCGGCGTGCGAGACGGTGACGACCATATCTTCGCGGGCGATGAGGTCTTCATCTTCGACATCGCCATCGGCGTCGACGATCTGGGTGCGACGCGGAGTGGCGTATGCCTCCTTCACCGCCAGCATTTCGTCCTTGACGATGCCGAACAGTTTTTCGCGCGAGCCCAGCGTTTCGAGGTAATCGGCGATTTCCGCCGCCAGCTTGTTGAGCGCTTCGGCGATTTCCTCGCGACCCAGCGCGGTCAGGCGCTGCAGACGCAGATCAAGAATGGCGCGGGCCTGCGCTTCAGACAGGCGGATCGTGCCGTCGGCGGCGAGACGATGACGCGGATCGGCGATGAGTTCGACCAGCGGCGCCATGTCCTTCGCCGGCCAGTCTCGTCCCATCAGCGCCTCGCGGGCGGCGGCGGCGTCCGGCGAACTGCGGATCAGACGGATCACTTCGTCGATATTCGCGACGGCGATGGCGAGGCCGACCTGCAAATGCGCATTGTCGCGCGCTTTGGTGAGGCGGTATTTCGTGCGCCGCGTTACAACTGTCTCGCGGAAGTCGATGAAGGCGCGCAGAACGTCGGGCAGAGTCAGCAGTTCCGGTCGACCGCCATTCAGCGCAATCATATTGACGGCGAAACTGGATTGCAGCGAGGTGTGACGCCAGAGCTGGTTGAGCACGACATCGGCGACCGCTTCGCGCTTCAGCTCGATGACGATACGCATGCCATCGCGGTCGGACTCATCGCGCAGATCCGAAACGCCCTCAATGCGTTTCTCGCGGACCAGCTCGGCGATGCGCTCGATCAGCGCCGCCTTGTTCACCTGGTAGGGAATCTCGGTGAAGATGATCGCCTCGCGATCCTTGCGCAGTGTTTCGATCTCCGCTTTGGCGCGCATGATGACCGAGCCACGCCCGGTGGCGTAGGCGTTGCGAATGCCGCCTCGACCAAGGATCGTCGCCGCCGTTGGGAAATCCGGACCGGGCACGATCTCCATGAGTTCGGCGACGGTCATGTCGGGCCGATCGATCATCGCGATACAGGCGTCGATCACCTCGCCGAGATTATGCGGCGGGATGTTGGTGGCCATGCCGACCGCGATGCCGCCGGCGCCATTGACGAGCAGATTGGGGAAGCGCGCCGGCAGAACCGTCGGCTCGTGTTCCTTGCCATCGTAATTGGGCTGGAAATCAACCGTGCCTTCGTCAATGTCTTCAAGCAGCGCCAGCGCCGGTTTGGCGAGACGCGACTCGGTGTAGCGCATGGCCGCCGGCGGATCGGCGTCGACCGAGCCGAAGTTGCCCTGACCGTCGACGAGCATCAGCCGCATCGAGAAAGGCTGTGCCATGCGCACGAGGGCGTCATAGATCGCGGCGTCGCCATGCGGGTGATATTTACCCATCACGTCGCCGACGATGCGGGCGGATTTCACATAACTTTTGTCGGGCGTGTGGCCGTTCTCGTTCATCGAGAACAGGATGCGGCGGTGCACCGGCTTCAGACCATCGCGCACATCGGGAAGCGCACGACTGACGATCACGCTCATCGCATAATCGAGATAGGAGCGCTTCATCTCATCGGCGATGGACACCGGTCGGATGTCGGAGCCGGACTTGTCGGCGTCGTCTTTTTTCGTGTCGTCTTCGGCCAAGGTCGAGCCAGTCTGAAAGTGAGCGAAATCAGCTTTTTTCTATAGGTGATTCTCGCGCGCCACGCCAGCAGGCGCAAAAGTTAAAATGCATTATAAATCAATATAATAACTTTGCTGCGGCAACTCTTCTGGGGATGGTTTCACGTAGTTTCAGAATGACGCCGGTCAACTCGATCCTGTCGGCGTACGCAGCGGTTTCGCTGTGCCCGGTTCAATGAGGCCGAGATCCTTTGGCGCCGAGAGCCTTGGCTCCATCGCCGGCGGTTTGCCGTTCAGCAGCGACAGGCTATCGACCGCAGGCGCGGGCGTCGGTCGCGTCACGCGCGATATGCGCGACATCGCGATCTCCGGTGCGTTTTCCGTCTCCGCCGCAGCAGGTTTGTTTTGCGGTTTCGGCGTCGCAGGTAACCGGATGCGAGATCGATAGCGCTGGAAGAGAAGAAGTATGGCGCCAAAACCGCTCAGGAAAAGAAGGCGCCAGATCCAGATCACGGCGCCGCGCAAAAGCGGCAAGGGCGGATCGGATTTAGGAGGATCGGATGTTTGCGGCGCGGGCGCAGGCATCGACTCAATCGGCCTCGGCGCAAGTAACGCATCGTCCTCAGCGAGAGTCGGATGGAAATAGGCGACAAGAAGCGCGACAGATGACACCGGCGGCGGCGTGATCATCGCTGCCCTGTCTTCGCCCGGCGCGTCGGTTTGCGCATTCAGCGTCTGAACAAGGGGGCTGAGTGGTTGCGGATATGTCGGATAGACCGGCTCGGCCGCCAAGGGGGCGGCAATAACCTCAAGGCTCTCCGGCGCTGTATCGTTCTGCGGAGTTGAGGGAGTGACCACATCATCGGCCGCTGGAACAGGTGGCCCCGGGGCCACGGGCGGCGGCGGCAAGGGACCCAGATCAAGGATGACAGGTCCGACGCTGCGTCGATGCACCAGCGCCTGACCCAGTGAGGGCGTCAAAGCCAGCAAGGCCGCCAACAGTAAGGTCGCCGCCCGCGCCCGCATGATTCTGCCCCCCCGCCGTCCGGAAACCGAAGTAGCGTAAGCTTAGCTATTAAAGCGAGGAAAAACCAGCAGCCAGAGACGCAGCGATCTTGGGGCTTACGACTTCTTCACAAGGCTGGAAACGCGGAGGCTCTCGATCAGCGCAACCAGCGCGGCGTGCTCCTCGTATTCGTCTGGCGCCGGCGCATAGGCTCTGATCTGCTGCTCCAGATCGTCGAGACGCGCCATGCCATTCGTATAAAGACGTTCAATCCCGCGCTTGCGCGCATCCTCGATCAGAATGAGCGTCTGCGACACATTGCGAAAATCATGACGGCTCTGGCTGTCGTCGCTCACAGGGGCGCCTGTTTAAGAGGATGCGGAGAGAGCGGCGGCAGGTTTCAGCTCGACGCTTTCACCGCAGCCGCAGGCCGATGTCTGATTTGGATTTTCAAAAACGAAGGTCGAGGCGAATTGCGTCGTCTTCACGTCCATTTTCGTGCCCAGCAGATACAGAACCGCGCCGGCGTCGACGATGACGCGACCGCCTTCGGTCTCGATCACCTCGTCGCCTTTGCGGGGTTCGCCGATCTCCATTTTGTAGGACATGCCGGCGCAGCCGCCCTTCTCGACGGAGACGCGCAGCCCGGCGCCGGGCGCAGCTTTGGCGAGCAGTCCGCGCAGGCGCTCGATGGCGGCGGGGCTAACGGTCATGACGGCGAGACTCATGCTGCTACTTCCTTTGATGCGATGTCCGCCTCACCACATATCCAGCGCCATTCGCGCTTCATCGGACATGCGGCTTTGATCCCACGGCGGATCGAACACCATGTTGACTTTGACGTCGGAGACGCCCGGCACGGCGCTCACGGCGTTTTTGACCCAGACGGGCATTTCGCCGGCGACCGGACAGCCCGGCGCCGTCAGCGTCATATCGATGTCGATCATGCCGCCCTCCCCGATATCGACGCGGTAGATCAGGCCGAGCTCATAGATATCCGCCGGAATTTCCGGGTCGTAGACCGTTTTCAGCGCCTTGATGATATCGGCATAGAGACGCTCGTCCGCTTCGGAAAGCGGCGCAGGCTTCGTCTCCTCCGCTTCGGCGGTTATGGTCGCGTCGTGCGTCATGAGCACGTCTCTCTCCTCACGCGAAAAACTGTTTGGCTTTGACCAGCGACTCGGCCAGCCGGTCGATTTCCTCATGCGTATTATACATGGCAAAGGAGGCGCGACAGGTAGAGGTCACGTCAAAGCGCGCCAGCAGCGGCATGGCGCAATGGGTGCCGGCGCGCACGGCGACGCCGGCGCGGTCGATGATCGTGGCGATGTCATGGGCATGAGCGCCCGCGATGTCGAAGGCGACAATCGGCCCCTTGTCCGGCGCGTTGCCATAAATGCGGAGCCCCTCGATTTGTGAGAGACGTTCCTGCGCATAGGCGGTGAGTTGGGCTTCATGGGCATGGATCGCTGTCCGGCCGACATGATCGATATAATCAAGCGCAGCGGCGAGCCCGACCGCTTGGGCGATGGGCGGCGTGCCGGCTTCGAAACGATGCGGCGGCGTATTGTAGGTGACCGTCTCAAGCGTCACCGTCTCGATCATTTCGCCTCCGCCGGCGTAGGGCGGCAGGTTTTCGAGCCATTTCCGCTTGCCGTAAAGCGCGCCTATGCCCGTCGGCCCATAGAGCTTGTGGCCGGTGATAATGTAAAAATCGACATCCAGCGCCTGCACGTCGACATCGAGATGCACGGCGCCCTGTGAGCCGTCGACGACGATCGGGACGCCATGCGCATGGGCGATGCGCGCCGCCGCCTGCACCGGGACCGGCGCGGCCAGAACATTCGACATATGCGTCAGCGCGACGATTTTCGTGCGGGCCGAAAATAGTTTTTCATAAGCGGCGAGATCGATGTGGCCGTTCTCGTCGACCTCGATCCATTTGATCACGGCGCCCTTGCGTTCGCGCAGAAAATGCCAGGGCACGATATTGGAGTGGTGCTCCATCATCGACAGGATGATTTCATCGCTTTCGCCGATATGCGCCAGACCGAACGACGCGGCGACAAGGTTCAGCGCCTCTGTCGCGCCTCGGGTGAAGATGATTTCGTCAATCGATTCCGCATTGAGAAAGCGCCGAACGCTTTCGCGCGCGCCTTCATAGGCGTCGGTCGCGGCATTGGCGAGATAATGCAGGCCGCGATGCACATTGGCGTATTCATGTTCATAGAAATGATTAAGCCGCGCCAATACCTGACGCGGTTTTTGCGCCGAGGCGGCGTTATCGAGATAGGCGAGCGGCTTGCCATAGGGGCGTTCGGCGAGGATCGGAAAGTCCGCGCGAATGGCCTCGACGTCGAATGTCTTTGCGATGGGAGCGTTATGGTTCATGCCCCCGCCCTTCCCGTCAGCCAAGCGCCAATGCGCGCCTCAAAGAAATCGCGCAGGGCTTCGTCCTCGATCCCGGCCATGGCTTCATTGGCGAAGGCCGCCAGCAATAGCGACTCCGCCTCGCCGCGCGGCAGTCCGCGCGCCATCAGATAGAAAAGCTGATCACGGTCGAGCCGTCCGCAGGTCGCGCCATGTCCGCATTTGACGTCATCGGCGAAGATTTCGAGTTCCGGCTTGTTATTCATCGTCGCGCCATCCGACAGCAGAATGGCTTTCGATTGCATCACGCCATCGGTCTTCTGCGCGGCGGAGCGCACAATGATCTTGCCCTGAAATACGCCGACCGCCTGCCCGTCCAGAATGGTGCGGAACCTCTCATGGCTTTCGCCATGTGGCTGGCGATGATCGACGACAAGCGTCGTATCGGCATGCTGACGCGCGCGGGCCAGCGTGACGCCATTAAAGGCGGCATGGGCATGTTCGCCATCGAGAGCAGCGAAGATCTGACGGCGCAGTAATCCGCCCCCTTCGATCAATTGATGCGCGTTCAATCGTGCGCGTGCATCAAGATGTGCAATCAGACTGACGACGCTCACGCTTGTCTCGCCAAAGCCGGCGACATTCGTCAGCAGATCAACCTTTGCATCGGCATCGAGACGCATGGTCAGGACATGATTGAGCTGCGCGCCAGCTAACGAAGCCGCTTCTGTGCCAGCATCCAGGACGCCGTGTGTTTCGATGATGCGGATATGGGCGCCGGCGCCGACGATCAGCGCCGAGCGGGTAAAGACGGCTTGCGGTTCATTGCCGCTCACCAGCGTGATCAATTCTAGCGGCCGTGGCGCCTCGGCGCCGGGCGCGACCGTGACCACGAGGCCATTTTGCATCAGGGCGCCATTCAGCGCGATGGCGGCGTCGTCAGCGTTATCGGGCCATAGCGTCGCCGTGACCGTCGGGCCGGCGCTGGCGAGCGCTTCTTGCAGGCATTGCATGCGCACGCCTGCGGGCAGCGTATCAAGATCGGAAAGATCAGGCCGGAGTTTTCCGTCGACCATGACAAGGCGCACAGCATCATGCGTGCGGGCCAGCGCATGCGTAACGGAATGCGTCGTCGCTAGCGGGGCCGGTTTCGTCAGCGCCGCTTTCAAATCCGTGTAATGCCAGGATTCGACGCGGCGGTTCGGCAGGCCGCGCGCGGCGAAGGCGCGATAGGCGTCGGTGCGCCGCTGCGCTGCGCCGGAGTCGCGCATTGTCTCGAACTGCGCCGCATAAACGGCGTCGGCCTCGTTCGACAGATTAATCATGGGCTCAGGCCGCCTCCTCGGCGATATAATCCCGGTAGCCGTTCTTTTCGAGTTCGAGCGCCAGTTCCGGCCCGCCGCTGCGCTGGATGCGTCCCTGCGCCATCACATGCACGGTGTCGGGGCGGATATAATCGAGCAGACGCTGATAATGCGTAATGACAAGGAAGGAGCGGTGCGGCGAACGCAGCGTGTTCACGCCTTCCGAGACGACGCGCAGGGCGTCGATGTCGAGACCGGAGTCGGTTTCGTCGAGAATGCCGACCGACGGCTCCAGCAAAGCCATCTGAAGAACTTCCATGCGCTTTTTCTCGCCGCCGGAAAATCCGGAATTGAGCGGACGCCGCAGCATTTCCTGGCTCACGCCCAGCTTCGCCGCCGCATCGCGGACGCGCTTCATGAGATCGGGCGTTTGCAGTTCCGGCTCGCCACGCGAGCGACGTTGCGCATTGAGTGTCGCTTTGAGGAATTGCATCGTGGCGACGCCGGGAATCTCCACCGGATATTGAAAGGCGAGGAACAGGCCACGCGCCGCGCGCTCATGCGGATCGAGGTCGAGAATATTCTCGCCGTTGAGCAGCACTTCGCCCTGCGTCACATCATAGCCCTCGCGCCCGGCGATGACGTAGGACAGCGTCGATTTGCCGGTGCCGTTCGGACCCATGATGGCGGCGACTTCGCCGTCCTTCACGGTGAGCGTGAGCCCTTTCAGGATTTCACGGTCGCCGACCGAGACGTGAAGATTTTTGATCTCAAGCATTCTTGTTATTCCTGCATCTGACTCAACCGACGCTGCCTTCGAGCGAAATCGAGATCAGCTTCTGCGCCTCAACGGCGAATTCCATCGGCAATTGCTGCAACACGTCGCGCACGAAGCCATTGACGATCAGCGCTGTCGCTTCCTCGGCGGAAAGACCGCGCTGCATGGCGTAGAACAATTGATCTTCGGAAATCTTCGAGGTCGTCGCCTCGTGTTCGAATTGCGCGCTCGGATTCTTCGACTCGATATAGGGAACGGTATGCGCGCCGCAGTCATGGCCGATCAGCAAGCTGTCGCATTGCGTATAATTGCGGGCGCCTTCGGCCTTTCGATGCGCCGACACCTGTCCGCGATAGGTGTTTTGCGATTTGCCGGCGGAGATGCCCTTGGAGACGATACGGCTTTTGGTGTTGCGGCCGAGATGGATCATCTTGGTGCCGCTATCGACCTGCTGATGTCCGTTCGACACGGCGATGGAATAAAACTCGCCCTGCGAATTGTCGCCGCGCAGAATGCAGCTGGGATATTTCCAGGTGATCGTCGAGCCGGTTTCGACCTGCGTCCAGGAGATATGCGCGTTCCGGCCACGGCAATCGCCGCGCTTGGTGACGAAATTATAGATGCCGCCCTTGCCCGCGCTGTCGCCGGGATACCAGTTCTGCACCGTCGAATATTTGATCTCCGCGTCGTCCAGCGCCACTAGTTCGACAACCGCCGCATGAAGCTGGTTTTCGTCGCGCTTGGGCGCGGTGCAGCCTTCGAGATAGCTGACATAAGAGCCGGCGTCGGCGATGATCAGCGTGCGTTCGAACTGGCCGGTTTTCTGTTCGTTGATACGGAAGTAGGTCGAGAGCTCCATCGGGCAGCGCACGCCCTTCGGCACATAAACGAATGAGCCATCGGAGTAGACCGCCGAGTTCAGCGTCGCGAAGTAATTGTCGGTGACGGGCACGACAGAACCAAGATATTGGCGCACCAGTTCCGGATGCGTCTGCACGGCTTCGGAAATCGGGCAAAAGATCACGCCGGCCTTGGCCAGCTCTTCCTTGAAGGTCGTCGCGACCGACACGGAGTCAAACACCGCGTCGACAGCCACTTTGCGGGTTTCGACGCCGGCGAGAATTTCCTGCTCGCGCAGCGGAATGCCGAGCTTCTCATAGGTGCGCAATAATTCCGGATCGACATCGTCGATTGTTTTCGGCCCGGGCGTCGATTTCGGCGCGGAGTAATAATAGAGGTCCTGATAGTCGATTGGCGGATAATGCACGCGCGCCCAATCCGGTTCGCGCATGGTCAGCCAGCGCCGATAGGCTTCGAGACGCCATTGCGTCAGCCAGTCGGGCTCGTTCTTTTTCGCCGAAATGAAACGGACGATGTCTTCGGAGAGACCTTTGGGGGCTTTTTCGGACTCGATGTCCGTCGTGAAGCCATATTTATAGGCGTCGACGTCGATGGCCTCGACGCGCGCAACGGTCTCCTGACGAGCCGCCATTTTATCGTCTCCTCGTCGCAGCGGGTTAAAGGCCCGCCGGCCGATCAGGTCCACCGTTCAAAGCCAATTCAGTCAGCCGCCAGAGCGCCGTGACTTGATCTGACTTACAACAGATTCAAGAACCTTTCCAAACTCATCTATATCTTCTGGGGCGGTTGTCCAGCCCATACTGACCCGCAAAGCGGTTTTCTCGGCCGCCCCCATGGCGACAAGCACATGCGACTCTCGCACCTTGCCGGAGGAGCAGGCCGAACCGCTGGAAACAGCGACGCCGGCAAGATCGAGCGCCATGAGCATCGTCTGGGCGTTAAGGCCGGGAAAGGCGAAGGCGCTGGTGTTCGGCAGGCGCGTCGCCGTCCGGCTGAAGAACAGCGTATCAGGGGCAAATTCGAGAATCATCGCCTCCAGACGGTCGCGCAGCGCCGCCAGCCGGGCCGCTTCCGCATCCTGCGTCGCTTGGGCGATCGCCAGCGCCGCCGCAAACCCGGTGATGGCGGCGACATTTTCTGTCCCTGCCCGACGGCCGAACTCCTGTCCGCCGCCCCGGATCAGCGGGGCGTCGATGTGGAGATCGTCGCTGGCGAAGACCAGCGCCCCGGCGCCGGCAGGGCCGCCCAGCTTGTGCGAGGAGAAAAACAGCATATCCGCGGCGGTCGCGACGAAATCCGCTTCAATGCGCCCAAGCGCCTGGGTCGCGTCGCAAATCAGACGCCCGCCGGCGTCGCGAACCCTTTCGGCGGCCGCCCGCACGGGCTGGATTGCGCCGGTTTCATTGTTGGCCGCCTGAAGCGCCAGCAAAATGCGTCGTCCGGCATGACGCTGGAGCGCCGCCTCCAATGCGGGCAAGGAGAGATCGCCCTCCGGCGTGAGCGCCACGGTTTCAACCTGCTCGGGCGCGAAGCGATGACCGGACAGGACCGCCGGATGCTCGCCGGCGCCCACAAGCAGAATCTCAAAAGGCCGGGTGTCGGCGCCGGCGCGCAGATGCGGCGTCAGCGCGAGATTGGCGGCTTCCGTTGCGCCGCTGGTGAAAGTGACATTACGCGGCGCTGTTCCAACGCTTTGCGCGATTGCGGCGCGCGCATCTTCAAGCATGGCTTTGGCGGCGCGCCCCTCAGCGTGCACAGAAGAAGCGTTGCGCGGCGCCTCCAACGCCTGCAGCATCGCCGCCCGCGCTTGCGGGCGCAGTGGCGATGTCGCGTTGTGATCGAGATATATCCGGTGCATGAGGATGTTCTAGCGGGTCGCGCCGGATGATGGGAGAGGCTCCGTATCGCGCATCGCCAGCGGCCGTAAATCCTTCCAGCCATAGGCGATGTCAGGCAAAACCATGCCGAAGATTTCCCACACGCCTTCGATCCCGGTCGGCGCGGCGCCCAGACGCTCGTAAAACCGCCGCGCTCCGGCGTTGTTGCGAAACACCCAGAAACCGCAGGCGCGACACTCATGGGCGACGAGATGCGTCGCCATCCGGGCGATCAGACGAGGGCCGACCCCCTGCCCCTGTATT
>JALRFG010000199.1 GCA_023253795.1 Methylocystis sp. | reverse complement strand
TGATCGGTAATGAGCTGGCAAATCGGATTTACGGTAATACGGGCAATGACACGCTAGACGGCGGGGCAGGCAACGACACACTCGATGGCGGCGCTGGAGCGGATGCACTGACCGGCGGGGACGGTAATGACGTATTCTACGTCGATAATGTATCCGATACGGTCATCGAAGCCGCGACGGGTGGCTCGGATACAGTCTACGCAAGCGTAAACTGGACAATCGGTGCAGGTCAGGAGGTTGAATATTTGCGCGCTAATGCTGGACCGACCGGCTTGACGCTGATCGGTAATGAGCTGGCAAATCGGATTTACGGTAATACGGGCAATGACACGCTAGACGGCGGGGCAGGCAACGACGTCATAAAGGGTGGCGTCGGCGCGGACAATCTTACCGGAAGCTCCGGGAGCGACTCTTTTCAGTTTTCTGCAGGAGATAGCGGACAGATCGTTGGCGCAATCGACAAAATCACGGACTTGGCAAAAGGCGCAGTTGGGGTAGGAGATCTGATCGATTTTAGCGCCAACTTAGCTGTCGGCGGTTCCAGCGCAGCGGCGACAAGCTCACAAGCATCGATCAGTCAAACCACTGGTGTCGCCTCCTTCGACGTTACTTCCGGAACAACACTCGCAGACGCCCTCAGTGACATCGCAGTGCGCTTCACGGCTGCGACCGACACAGCTGGAGAATTTGCCTTGTTCAAGGTGAATGGAACAGGGGATTTTTACCTGCTTATCTCTGACGGAGCGGCGGGCGTCACCACCAATGATGTTGTTGTGCAGCTCGTTGGCGTTATAGACATCAGCTCAATCAACCTGACTGGCGGCAACATAACTATAGCAGGATAGCGTATCAATATTTGAGGCAAATAGAAAACTCGAACTGAGAAATGTCGGGTTTCTTGATCATCGTTTCACTTAGGAGCGATGATGGAAGAGAGAAGTTCCTGTTCCAGTTCTTTCTTGGTTTTTAATTTCCCTGTTTGCTCGAATTAATTCCGTGTTATGTTGTTTAGAGATTTTGGCCTCAACCCATTGATTTAGGGCAGAAAACGTCATCAACTTTCGACAGAAATTCACCAATTTCCGGAAAAATCCCTGTTAATTTCCCTGTTCGCACGGATTTCCTACAGAGACGGGTTCGCTCCTGACTGCCAGCACAGCCAAGCTCCTCAAAATCAGCCTCCCGTTTTGTGCGCCGCGCTTGCAGCTGGTGCGGCCGCCGATTACGCTGACGGCTGGTTCGGGAGTTCGCCGCATGATCGGACGCCGTCATTTTCTGAAAACTGGGATGGGCTTGATTGCGCTCGCCGGCGGAGCGGCGCGGAGCATTGCGGCGCCCGCCCGCGAAGAGGCGATCCTGCCCTTCGCCAATGGCGCGCGGCCGCTGGTCGCCTATCCCGGCAAGCGCCCGCTGATCCGTCTGACGGCGCGTCCGCCGCAGCTCGAAACGCCCTTCGAGGTTTTCAATCAGGGCGTTCTGACTCCCAACGACGCGTTTTTCGTCCGCTATCACCTGGCCGATATTCCGTTGCAGATCGATCCGAAGACTTATCGTCTTAATGTCGGCGGCGTCGTCGAGCGACCGATGGCGTTCTCGCTCGATCAATTAAAAAAAGACTTCGAGCCGGTCGAGATCGTCGCCGTCAATCAATGTTCGGGCAATAGTCGGGGCTTTGTCGAACCGCGTGTCGGCGGTGGGCAGCTCGGCCATGGCGCGATGGGGAATGCGCGCTGGCGCGGCGTGTCGTTAAAATCGCTGCTCGACAAAGCCGGCGTGAAGGCCGGCGCCGTGAACGTCGCCTTCGGCGGTCTGGATGGGCCGGTGTTGCCGGAGACGCCGGACTTCACGAAAAGTCTGACTCTTGATCATGCGCGCGACGGCGAGGTGATGCTTGCTTATGCGATGAACGGCGACGATCTGCCGATGCTCAATGGCTTTCCGCTTCGGCTGATCGTGCCGGGCTATTACGGCACCTATTGGGTCAAGCATCTGAGCGATATTACGGTCCTCGATAAGCCGCTGGACAGTTACTGGATGAATGTCGCCTATCGCATTCCCGATAACGCCTGCGCCTGTACGCCGATTGGCAAGGCGGCGGATGCCACTACGCCCATCAACCGGCTTAATGTTCGCTCCTTCATCACCAATGTCATTGATGGCGCGCACGTCGCAGCGTCAGAAAAATTTGCGCTACGCGGCATCGCTTTCGATGGCGCGGCCGGCGTTAGTCGCGTTGATGTGTCGGTTGACGACGGGGCGAGCTGGAGAGAGGCGCGGCTGGGCGACGATCTCGGCAAATATTCTTTCCGAGAATGGCGCCTGTCGACGTCTTTGCCGAAGGGCGCGCATGTATTGATGGCGCGCGCCACCAATGCGAAAGGCCAGACGCAGCCGCTGGAGCCTTTATGGAATCCGTCGGGCTATGGACGAAATGTCGTTGAGCGCGTCCGCGTTCAGGCGAGTTAGGCGGCGCCTCATGCAAACAAGGCTTTTCACCCTGTTGACGATGATGTTGATGATGACAGGCGTTGTCGCGCTGGCGAAGCCGCGCAGCATTGTGCTGCCGGAGGAAACGACGCAATTTATCGAAGCGCCGGGCGCGGAGGCGGCGCGCAATAATTGCCTCGCCTGCCATTCGGCTGATTATATCGCCACGCAGCCACCAAAGAAGGGACAGGCGTTCTGGGCGGCCGAAGTGCAGAAAATGATCAAGGCCTATAAAGCGCCGATCGAACCTGCCGATGCAGAAATCATTGCGAAATATTTGAACGAAAATTACTAAGGAAGCTCTGAACAAATACCGTCATTCGCAAATTTTCAGAATTTTTGATGGTTCATGAATGAGTTTCGTTGATTTTC
>JALRFG010000198.1 GCA_023253795.1 Methylocystis sp. | reverse complement strand
CGGGAACTTCGGGGATGCGCTGGTCCCAGAGGTGGCCGTTGGCAACGAGGACACCGTCGTACTCCCGGCGCGCGCCGTCGGAGGTCTCGACGATCCACCCGTGGGCGCCGACCGGACCGGTGCCGGCGAGCACAATGGCTTTCTTGCCGGCGAGCGGCTTCGCCTTGGCGAGCAGCGCGACGCCGGCGGCCGCCGTCGTATTGGAGCCGTTTGAATCCAGCATCGCGGAGACGCGGAAGTTCGAGAAGAAACGCTTCTTCACGGCTTTGAAGACCGCTTCGCCAGCGGCCATGTCGCCGCCGCCGACGAAGATCGCCGTAAATTGCTTTTCCTTCGGGCCGCGCGTGTAGATGCAGCCATCAACCAGCGCGCCGACATTCGTGGGATTGACCCCGCCGTAGCCGATGATGTGGTCGGCGCCGCCGTCGTAACCGACGACAGTGTCGAATACGCTTGCGACAGGATCGGTGTCGAACAGGAAGAGAAGCTTTTTGGTCATGTCGTCTGGTCTCGTCTGCGGCTGCGGGAGCCGTAAAAAACAGTGCGGCGCGCGCCCGGCGCGCCGATCAATCGCGTCGCGTCAGGCGGTGACGATATTGCGCGGGCTGCCCGCGACAAAGGCGTCGATATTATCCACGAGCTGATCCGCGAGCACCTGCATCGCCTCTTTCGAGGCCCAGGCGACATGCGGGGTGATGATCAGATTGGGAATCGTCGGATCGAGCAGAATATTGCCGTTCTTCGGCGGCTCGATCGTCAGCACGTCGAAACCGGCGCCGGCGATCACGCCCTTGCGCAGCGCGTCGGCGAGCGCCGCTTCATCGACAATGCCGCCACGCGCGGTGTTGATGATGCAGGCGCTCTTCTTCATCGACGCCAGCTCTTTCGTGCTGATCATGTTCTTGGTCTGCGGCGTCAGCGGCAGATTGAGCGTCACAATGTCGGACTCGCGCAGCAGGGTCGCGACGTCGACGATATTCGGTCCCGGAACGGCGTCGTTGATCAGCACCTTCATGCCGAGCGCGATGGCGCGCTTTTCGATTTCCTTGCCGAGCGCGCCATAGCCGATGACGCCGAGCGTCGATCCGGCGATGTCGTGGATCGGATAATCGAAGTAGCAGAACTGGTTGGCGTAGCCCCAGCGACCATGCTGCACCGAATTGTGATAATTCACCAGATTGCGGCGCAGCGCGAACAACAGCGCGAACACATGTTCGGGCAGCGTGTTGAACGCGTAATTGCGAATGTTGGAGACGGTGATTCCATTGGCCGTCGTATAGGCCTTGTCGATCACGTCGGTGCCGGTGGCGGCGACAGCGATCAGCTTGAGGTCGGGCAACTGCTTCAGCGTCGCCTCGCGCAGCGGCACCTTGTTGGTGATGCAGATATCGGCGCCTTTCAGACGCTCGACGAGCTGATCCGGCGCGGTTTGCGCATATTCAACATATTCATGCGGGAAATTCGGCTTGCGCACATTGGCGTCCAGCGTTTCGCGGTCAAGAAAGACGATTTTGTGCGACATGAATTTTCCCTGCCTGTCCTGAATTTTTTTCACCTCTCCCCTGAACGGGAGAAGCCCTCCCCCCGCTAGGGGAGAGGGCGTTTTTAATTACATCTTCAGCAGCGGATTGGCGCGATAGACGGCCTGAGCCGCCGCAACGCCGGAGCCGGGCTGAATCTTGATGCCGTTGTCGAGCATCGCCATTTCCGCGCCCGCGATGGCGCCGAGCAGCATCAGCTCGTTGAGGTCGCCCAGATGGCCGATACGGAACACCTTGCCGGCGACTTCCGACAGACCGGCGCCGAGCGCGAGGTTATAGCGCTTGTAGGCGGTCTCGATGACCTTGGCGGCGTCGAAGCCTTCCGGCACGACAATCGCGGTCACCGTGTCCGAATTCCACTTCGGCTCCTTGGCGCAGGTCTTGAGGCCCCACGCCGCGACAGCGGCGCGGACGCCTTCGCCGAGGTGATGATGACGCTTGTAGACCTGGTCGAGACCTTCCTCGAACAGAATGGCCAGCGCCTCTTTCAGACCGTACAGCAGCGGGACCGACGGCGTGTAGGGGAAGTAACCATTGGCGTTCTGGGCGATCATGTCCTGGAACTCGAAATAGGCGCGACGACCCTTGTTGGTCTTGCCCTTTTCGATCGCCTTCGGGCTCGCCGCCATCAGCAGCAGGCCGGCCGGCAGCATGAAGCCCTTCTGCGAGCCGGAGACGATGACGTCCACGCCCCACTCGTCCATCTTGAACTCGAGCGACGCGACCGAGGACACGCCGTCGACGAAGAGCATCGCCGGATGCTTGGCGTTGTCGATCGCCTTGCGGATCGCGGCGATGTCGGAGGTCACGCCGGTCGCGGTCTCGTTATGCGTGGCGAGAACGGCCTTGATCTCGTGATTCTTGTCGGCCTTGAGGGTCTCTTCGATCAGCGCCGGATCATTGCCCGTGCCCCACTCGCGCTCCTGCACGACGACTTCGAGGCCCTGACGACGGCAGAGGTCGATCCACAGATGCGAGAACTGGCCAAAGCGCTGGGCCAGAACCTTGTCGCCCGGCGACAGGGTGTTGGTGATCGCAGCTTCCCAGCCGCCGGTGCCCGAAGCCGGGAAAATGAAAGCGTGGCCCTTCTCGGTGCCGAAGACCTTCTTGAGCGCCGGGAACAGCGGCTTCACCAGATCCGGGAAGGTCGGCGAACGATGATCCTCAGAAGCGACCGCCATGGCGCGCACAACACGATCCGGCAGATTGGTCGGACCCGGGACGAACAGGAAATTTCTGCCGGGGACTCTCGAATTCTTCATTATGTGGCTCCTTTTGAGCTTTGGGTTTCCGGGATTAACGACCGGCGGCGCCCGCTGTCAG
>JALRFG010000197.1 GCA_023253795.1 Methylocystis sp. | reverse complement strand
CTTTTCAGGGCCGCTCGCATTGCATAAAGTCGCCGGAATCAAATTTCGCCACGCGGGGCGACTGAATGTATTTTGAAAAATTGCTGAAGCTACTAACGGCCCTGTTTCTGTCGCTCTGGCTGGGCGTCGGATTAATGCAGACGTCGTTCCTGAATCGGGCGCCTTTCATGACGCCGGGCGTGCGGACGCTCGATAAGGGCGTCGCGCGGCAGGAGATCGAAACCCAGATCGCCGCAACGCCGGATTATGCGCGCTATTTTGCGCGTCTGCGCGAAACCTTCACCGCAGATTATGAAACCGCCCTAGAGGGGTTCGCTGCGCGCTATGCGAAGACGCGTGAACGCCAGTCGGTCGATTATTATCTTGCTGAAACCATGCGACAGATGCGTCAAACGCATGGCCTGCTCGCCGCCAAAGCTGAAAAGGATCCGCTGACCAAGCAGTTTGTCAGCCAGCTCGAAGTGCTGCGCGCGCTGGGACAGGAGGATAAGAAAACCTGCGTCGCTTTCCTGTATGGCGCCACCGATCTCGACTTCCAGAATTTCGCGGCGGCGCGGCGCGTGTTGGTGTCGGATATGGCGCTCGCCGGTCTGGAGGCGATGATCAGCGGCCAGCAACGTCAGATCGAACGCGAGAAACCCTCAGCGACGGATTTCCGTGTGCTGGAGGTGGCGCTTTCAGATCATGGCCTTGGACGACAGGAAATCGACGCGCTGCTCGATGGCAAGATCGCGGAGCCGCCGCTGGATGATGCGCGCATGTGCGCCGCCGGCCAGACCTATCTGGAAGTGCTCCGCACTTTGCCTGAAGCGGCGCGGATGCGAATCTATGCGCTCTCTGTTCAATTGATGGCGAAGAGCTAGGTGCGTCCGTTAGCCATTGTCCACTTCATCGCAGCGAAACGGTCCGCACCAGCGCGCATAGCGCCATGGCGTGAGCGCACCGGCGTCGGCGCGTAATTGTTCCGGCACAGGATCGAAACCTTCGCCACCGCCGGGCCGGCAACGGCAAATGCGCGCGAAACCCATCCAGCCGCCGGCCCACAGACCATGACGCTGGATCGCTTCATCAGCGTATTCCGAACATGTCGGCGCATAACGGCATGTGCGTCCGGCAATCGCCGAGAAACTGACGCGATAGAGAAAGATCAGGCCGCGCGCCGCGCGGGCAATGAGCGTTTCCGACATATGCGTTCCGATCAAAGCAAAAGGCCGCCCGTTGCGAGGCGGCCTTTATGTGTTTGCATCCCGCGCCGGTTTATTCCGCCGGCGGCAGCGCCGGAGCGGCTTCCGCCGTTTCAGCGCGCTGCTCGATGATCAGATCATCGCGACCCGATGCGATGCCGCGATATTTCGCCATCGCGGCGCCGGTGCCGGCCGGGATCAGGCGACCGACGATGACATTCTCCTTGAGGCCGACCAGCGGATCGACCTTGCCGTTGACGGCGGCCTCGGTGAGGACGCGCGTCGTCTCCTGGAAGGAGGCGGCGGAGAAGAACGACCGCGTTTGCAGCGACGCCTTGGTGATGCCGAGCAACACCGGCGTGCCGCTGGCGGGCTTGCCGCCATTTTCGATCGCCTTGGCGTTCGCTTCGTCGAGTTCGAGGTGATCGACCTGCTCCCCTTCAAGGAAGCCGGTGTCGCCCGGATCGACGATGTCGACCTTCTGCAACATCTGACGCACGATCACTTCGATGTGCTTGTCGTTGATGTTGACGCCCTGCAGACGATAGACCTCCTGGATTTCATTGACGAGGTAAGCGGCAAGCTCCTCCACGCCCTTGATCGCCAGAATGTCGTGCGGCGCCGGATTGCCGTCGACGATGTAATCGCCCTTTTCGACAACATCGCCGTCCTGAAGGTGAATGTGCTTGCCCTTCGGGATCAGATACTCGACCGGCTCCGCGCCCTCTTCGGACGGAATGATCGAGAGACGCTGCTTGTTCTTGTAGTCCTTGCCGAACTGCACCGTGCCGGAGATTTCCGCGATGATCGCGTGATCCTTCGGCCGGCGCGCTTCGAACAGTTCCGCGACGCGCGGCAGACCGCCGGTGATGTCGCGGGTCTTGGCGCTTTCCATCGAGACACGCGCGACGATGTCGCCCGCCTTGATGGAGCCGCCGGGCTCAACCGCAATGATCGAGTCGACGGGCAGGGAATAGCGGGCGTCGCTGCCGCGCGGCAGTTTGATGACCTTGCCTTGCGCGTCCTTGATGACGATCGACGGCTTGAGGCTCGCCGAACGCAGGTTAAGGCGCCAGTCCATGACCATACGCTTGGTGATGCCGGTCGACTCGTCGACCGTTTCCGCCATCGACTGGCCTTCGACGAGATCCTCGAAGCCAATCGCGCCGTCGACTTCGCTGATGATCGGACGCGTATAGGGGTCCCATTCCGCGAGACGCTGGCCGCGCTTGACCTTGTCGCCCTCATCAACCTTGAGGCGCGAACCGTACTGGATACGATTGACCGCGCGTTCCACGCCATCCGGTCCGAGGATCACGATGGCGACGTTACGCGCCATGACGATCAGATCGCCATCCGAGTTGCGCGCCACATGACGATTGCGGATGTGAACCTTGCCTTCGAAATTCGACTCGATGAAGGACTGGTCCGCAAGCTGCGCTGCGCCGCCGATGTGGAAGGTGCGCATGGTGAGCTGCGTGCCCGGCTCGCCGATCGATTGCGCCGCAATGACGCCGACCGCTTCACCCATGTTGACCGGCGTGCCACGCGCGAGATCGCGACCGTAACAGGTGGCGCAGACGCCGTTCTTGGCCTCACAGGTGAGCACCGAACGGATCTTCACCTCCTGTATGCCGGCGGCGGTGAGCGGCTCGATATGCCACTCCTGAATCATCTCGCCGGCAGGCACGATGACCTTT
>JALRFG010000196.1 GCA_023253795.1 Methylocystis sp. | reverse complement strand
TATGAGCAGCTCGCGCAGGGGCTTTATGTCAAACGCAGCGTTCCGGCGCTGCGTCAGCCCGTCGGCGCGGTGCAGGCGCTGGTCTATATCGGGGCGCAGCCGGAGCAGGGGGTGGCCCCGCGCGGCTATCTCAACGAGATTTTCGCAGCGGCGCGGGCTCTGGCGTTGCCGGCGGATTATCTCGCCTACCTTGCGGCGCTCGCCGCATCGCAGAAAAAAGGAGGGTCGGCATGACCCGCGAAGTTCCTGTCGCCGCCACTGTCGCCGAATTGCGCGCTTTCGTGCGCACGCGGCGTGCGCTTGGCGAGCGCATCGGTCTCGTGCCGACAATGGGCGCGCTGCATGTCGGCCATTTGTCGCTGATTGAGGCGGCGCGTCAGCGCGCCGATCGTGTCGTCGCGACAATCTTCGTCAACCCCACCCAGTTTGGCGCCAATGAGGATTTCTCCCGTTATCCGCGCACCTTTGACGCCGATCGTGCGCAACTGGCGCAAGTCGAGGCGGATCTGGTTTTTGCGCCGGCGGTGACGGAAATGTATCCGGCGGGCTTTGTCACGACAGTATCGCTCGCGGGACCAGCGTCCGCAGAGCTGGAAGATCGTTTCCGGCCGACGCATTTCGCCGGCGTCGCCACGGTGGTCGCCAAGCTGCTCAATCAGGCGCAGGCGGATGTCGCCGTTTTCGGCGAGAAGGATTATCAGCAATTGCTGGTTATTCGTCAGATGGCGCGCGATCTCGATATCCCAACAGAAATTTACGGCGCGCCGACATTGCGCGAAGCCGATGGCCTCGCGCTCTCGTCGCGTAATGTCTATCTCTCGGAGTCAGAACGCGCCCGCGCCCCGTCGTTGCATCAAGCGCTCGATGCGGCGTCACGCGCGATTGCGCGCGGCGCGTCGATCGACGAGACGATGACGCAGGCGCGAAGCGCCGTGACAGCTGCGGGCTTTGAGATTGATTATATCGAGGCGCGCGATACGCAGACGCTGGCGCCTGTCACAGATGGCGCCGTCGGCGCGCTTCGCATTCTCGCCGCCGCACGACTGGGCGCGACGCGCCTGATCGACAATGTCGCCGTCGCAGCGACATAAATCTCTCCTCTCCTTTTTCCGGAGAGGGTGGCGCGCAGCATCGGGTGAGGAAGCTGCGCGCCGGACTGTTTGGCTTACTCCACCGGCAAGGCGATGAAGTGGGCGTCGCCCTGCGCATTGGAGATGGCGAGTAAAGCGGTTTTCTTGCCCGCGTCTTTCAGCGCCTTGATCTTCTTTGCCGCATCAGCGGGGTCGGAAACCGGCTCCTGATTGACCTCCAGCAGGATCTCGCCGGGCTGGAGACGCTTTTCCGCCGCTTCCGAACGCGGATCGACAGCCGTGATCACCACGCCGCTCTTCACGCTATCCTTGATCTGGAAGCGAGCGCGCACATCGTCGCTCAGGCGTGAGAGTTCGAGGCCGAGAACGCTTTGCGAGGGGGCGCCGCCGTTCTCCGGCTTGTCCTTGCTGGCGCCGTTATCCTTCGCGGCGACTTTCTCGCCATCTTCCAGTCGGCCGAGCTTGACGGTTTTGCTCATCTCCTTGCCGCCGCGCATGATCATCAGTTCGACATCCTTGCCGACCGGAGTCGCGGCGACCAGCTTGGGCAGATCACGCGATTCTTTGATTGGCTTGCCGTCGAATTTGGTGATCACGTCGCCCGCCTTGAGGCCGGCGGGCCTGGACGGACCCTTGTCGTCGACGCCGGCGACGAGCGCTCCGCGCGTCGCGCCGAGGCCGAGCGTTTCGGCGATAGCGTCGTCGACGTTCTGGATACGCACGCCGAGCCAGCCGCGACGGGTTTCACCAAACTGCTGCAACTGGTCGATCACCGGCTGCACCGTATTGGCGGGCGTTGCGAAGCCGATGCCCACCGAGCCGCCGGATGGCGAGAGAATGGCGGTGTTAATGCCGATCACTTCGCCATCCATGTTGAACAGCGGTCCGCCGGAGTTGCCCTTGTTAATCGAGGCGTCGGTCTGAATGTAGTTGTCGTAGGGGCCGCTATCGATGTTGCGGTTGCGCGCCGAGACGATGCCGGCTGTAACAGAGCCGCCGAGACCAAAGGGATTGCCGACCGCCAGCACCCAATCGCCAACGCGCGCCTTGTCGCTGTCGCCGAACTTCACCGACTTCAGCGGTTTTTCGGGCTTCACGCGCAGCACGGCGACATCGACCTTCTGATCCTTGCCGATGATCTCGGCTTTCAGCTTCTGGCCGTCGTTGAAGATCACCTGCACTTCATTGGCGCCGTCGATCACATGGTTGTTTGTGATGACGATGCCGGCGGGATCGATCACGAAGCCGGAGCCGAGCGAGCTCGATTTGCGCTGACGCGGCATATCCGGCATGCCCTGGCCGCCCGGAGCGCCACCCTGACCGCCGCGCCGGCGGAAAAATTCTTCAAAAAGATCGTCGAAAGGCGTGCCGGGGCCCATGCCCGGCGGCAGACCGGGAATATCGCCATGGTCGCCGCCGTGATCGCCGCCGCGATGCGGCTTGCCGCCGCCGTCATTCGACTGGGTCGCCGAAATATTGACGACCGCGTCCGACACCTGCGCGGAAAGATCGGCGAGCGAGTCGGGACCTTTCGCTGCAGCGGGCGCAAGAGCGATGAAAAGCGCTGAAACCGTCGCGAAAGACGCTTGCGCGACGCGACGAAGTAAAAGGGTCATGCCTGTCCTCTCCTGAGAAACTGCGGCGCGTCATCGACGCGCCGCCATCCATTTATTTTTTATCGTGAGATTCGGGAAGTGCGGCGGCGGCCGTAGATGCGCCGCCATCGGGGGTTGAGAAATAGCGGAAGAAATCTGAACGCGGGCTGACAAGAAAACGTGTCTCTCCCGGTTTGAAGGCTGTTTCATAGGCCTGCATCGACCGGTAGAAGGCGAAGAAATCAGGATCCTTGCCAAA
>JALRFG010000195.1 GCA_023253795.1 Methylocystis sp. | reverse complement strand
GCTCATTGTTGCAAGAAACTGCGATTTCGCCAGATTTGCCTCCTCGGCGCGCCGGCGCGCCGCATCGGCGATTTCATTCTCGCGCTCAAGTTCGGCGATCCGCTCTTTTGCGCGCTGCTCGTCCGCCTCAAGCGCCTGTCGGGCAGCCGCCAGACGATGCACGGCGGCGCCGGCCTCGGCCTCAGCCTCGCGCAGGGGCGGCAATTCATGCGCCGCCACAGCCTGAAATTTCGCCGTCTCGGCCTGTTCGAGCGTCCGTTCCTGAACATCCCGCAAATCGGATTCGAGACGCTGCGCGGCATCGCGCAACTGATCGGCGGCGATCTGGTGAGAAATGAGCGCCAGCAGCGCTTCATTCTGGCGAATTTGTTCGGCGAGGCCGCGATAGCGCGCCGCTTGCCGGGCTTGCCGGCGCAGGCTGTCGGATTGCCCTTCGACCTGCTTCAGCACGTCCTCAAGACGCGTGAGGTTCTCCGAGGCTGCGTTCAGACGCAGTTCGGCCTCATGGCGACGGGAATGAAGACCGGCGACGCCGGCGGCGTCTTCCAGAATACGGCGACGGGCCTGCGGCTTCGCCGAAATGATCTCGCCGATCTGGCCCTGACGCACCAGAGAGGGCGAGCGCGAACCGGTTGCGGCGTCGGCGAAAAGGAGCTGGACGTCGCGCGCGCGCACTTCCTTGCCGTTGATGCGGTAATCGGAGCCCTGTTCCCGCTCGATGCGCCGGGTCACTTCAATTGTGTCGGCGTCGTTGAAGGCGGCGGGGGCGGTGCGCTGCGAATTATCCAGAATCAGGCCGACTTCCGCGAAATTGCGGGCGGGGCGAGAGCCGCCGCCCGAGAAAATCACGTCGTCCATCGCGGAGGCGCGCATGTTCTTGTAGGAATTCTCACCCATGACCCAGCGAAGGGCCTCGATGAGGTTCGACTTGCCGCATCCGTTCGGCCCGACCACGCCGGTGAGACCCGGCTCGATCAGGAGTTCAGTGGATTCGCAAAAGCTCTTGAAGCCGAGAAGGCGCAACCGCTCGAATTTCATGACGCTATGACCGCCACAAAAGAAGGTGGAATGCAAGAAAATCGCATCAATATGTTGTGGGTAGACGCTTGCTTTGCCCAGCAAAGTTTTGTGGAAATCGCGCGGCTTGTCTTGCCTGCCCGGATCGGGCGGCGACGCCGCAGATGAGCGAGGGCCATTGCAATAGGCGCTAAGCGCCGGAAAAATAAGATTCGAATCGTTCTTGAGGAAAACCGCGCCTTGGCCAGCATAGAGACCGATGACAGCGATTTATGGGTGTTCGGCTATGGATCGCTGATCTGGAAGCCGGGCTTCGATTACATTGAGAGCGCGCTGGCCTGGGTTCATGGCTATCACCGCTCCCTCTGTATTTTTTCACATGTGCATCGCGGCACGCCCGAGCGGCCGGGGCTGGTGCTTGGGCTCGATCACGGCGGCTCCTGCCAGGGCGTCGCCTTCCGCGTTGCGGGGCGAGACCGCGCGGCGACCATCGCCTATCTGCGCGAGCGGGAGCTGGTGACATCGGTCTATCTCGAAAAAATCGTCAGCCTGCGGCTTGCCGATGGCGGGACGGTGCGGGCGCTCGCCTATGTCGTCGATCGTGATCATCATCAATATGCCGGGCGCCTGCCGCTGGACCACATGACCCGGCTTGTCGCCGAAGGCGTCGGGGTGAATGGCGATAATCCGGCCTATGTCCGCAACACCTATGAACATTTGCTGCGGCTGGATATTCACGACGCCGAACTGGCGGCTGTCGTGCGCGGCGTCGATGACGCTTCCTGCCGCGCCGCGCTTCTGCGACCGGCGGATGAATGAAAAAAGGCCGGGGAGATCCCCGGCCATTGAACGCCTCACGCGCACGCTGCACACAACGCAACATCATTATTGACGCAATTACGCTTCACGCCTGAACGCCACAGAAACGCCGAACGCTACGCCTGTTACTTATCCAGCAAAATATTAATGCAGCAGCGAACCGGAAAGATCGCTGACGACAGCGTCCGCTTCCCCGCAAAAATGCACATGCCATTCAGCGACGCCGAGTTCGCGTCCCAGCGCGCGCAGCGCTTGCGTCGATCCGGATTGGCGGGCGGCGATCACGCAGACCGGCCGCGTTGTTGCCCCATCGCGAACGACGCCGATAATCGCTCCGCTTGTGACATCGGCGACGAATCCTTCCTCGCCGTCACGAAACACCGAGCAGACGTAACGCTGGCCGGCTTTACCGCGCCAGGCGAAGAAACGGTCGCTGAGCCCCTGCGATCCGGCGAGCGAGGTCAGCGCCTCGCCGCGTGGCGTCGTCGCGCCGATTTTGGGCGTCAAACCCGGAAAAGCCATGCGGTGAAGGGCGACTGCGGACATGAACAATGGCTCCAAGCGAGAGCAAACATGGAACATAATTAGAACAAAAGGGATACACTGTCAAGGGCGCCCGCCCGACGATCCGGAGGGCCGGCACGCCGCCGGACAGGCGCCACGCTTCACGCACACACACGACTGATACGCAGTCTGAACAAACGCGCGCCGCTAGACTGTGCGCCAGCGCACAGGCGGATAACAGCCTGATGGGGAGGAAGTGGCGATGCGGCCGGACGCGTTCAAGAAGGAGTCGCCGCAAAAGTCGGAAAGCGGGGACGTGGCGGGTTTACGGCGGCTTAGCCGTTGGCGCCGCCGCCCGCTGTTTTGAGCCATGCCGAGCCGCACGCCTTGGCGAGTTCGCGCACGCGCAGAATATAGCTCTGGCGCTCAGTGACCGAGATCACGCCGCGCGCGTCCAGCAGGTTGAAGCTGTGCGAGGCCTTGATGCACTGGTCATAGGCCGGCAGCGCCAGTTCGTGCCGCCCATCCGCCTCACCTGCCGCAAGCAGCGCGCGGCATTCGGCCTCGGCATCGGCGAAATGGCGGAGCAGCGCCGCGGTGTCCGCGTGCTCGAAATTATAGCGCGAATATTCCTGCTCGGCCTGCAGGAACACATCGCCATAGGTGATGCGCTTGTCGCCGTCCTGACCATTGAAGTTCAG
>JALRFG010000194.1 GCA_023253795.1 Methylocystis sp. | reverse complement strand
CTTTTTGCTTTGAGGAACATCCGATGCGTCGTGATCGTCCGCGACGGAGAAAGGCCGCTTATTCCAGCGCGGCGCGCCCCTGCATGACCGCATCGCCGCCTGTCATGATCTGTTGCGCCAGCCCCGGCGCGTCGACCGCAATATTCTCGGCGAAGAAACGCGCCAGCGCCGTCCATCGCGCGGCATGCGCCGCGCTTGCCGCCGACGCAACGCGCGCGGCCTTGTCGAGAAGGGTTGCGCCACGCGCCAGCGCAAAAAGCCGCAGATAGGGCGTTGCGCCCGCCAGCGCGCGGACAGGATCATTTTGCATGGCGTGAAGCAGAAAATCGCCAGCCGCCGCGCAGGCTTCCACCGCTGCGCCGACAGGCGCACAGGCGCTCGCCTGCGCCAGCGCGCGCATATCGGCGATCTCTTGATGAAACACGGCGCCGTCGAACAAAGGCAGTTTGCGGGTGACGAGATCCATCGCCTGCACGCCATTGGTTCCTTCATAAATGGCGCAGATTCGCGCATCGCGCATGAATTGCGCGGCGCCGGTCTCTTCAACATAGCCCATGCCGCCAAAGACCTGCACGCCCAGCGAAGCGACTTCATTGGCGATGTCGGACGAAAAGGCTTTCGCCACCGGCGTCAACAGGCTGGCGCGCGCTTCCGCCATCCGCGCCGCATCGGGAGCGTTTTCGCGTTTTGCCCGATCAAGCGAGACAGCCGTCTCAAAGCAAATGGCGCGCGCCGCCGCCGTCAAACTCGTCATGGCCAGCAACATGCGCATGACATCCGGATGCTCAATGATCGAACTGATCTTTTCCACGCCGGGCGCACGTCCCTGTTTGCGCTCGCGCGCATAGGCCAGCGCATGCTGGGTGGCGTGCGCCGCCTGAGCCACGCCCTGAACGCCGACCGCGAGGCGCGCATTGTTCATCATGGTGAACATGCAGGCGAGGCCACGATTTTCTTCTCCCACCAGAAAGCCCGTGGCGCCGCCGGCCTCGCCGAAGGACATGATGCAGGTGGGCGAACCATGAATGCCGAGTTTGTGTTCGAGACCAGCGCATTTCACATCATTGCGACGCGTGAAGGCGCCATTGGCGTCCGGCAGAAATTTCGGAACCAGAAACAGGGAAATTCCGCGTGTGCCGGCAGGCGCGTTGGGAAGCCGCGCGAGCACCAGATGAACGATGTTCGACACCAGATCATGCTCGCCGTAGGTGATAAATATTTTCTGTCCGAATATCCGATAGGCGCTGTCGCCCGTCGGCTCGGCGCGCGTCCGCAGCAGTGCAAGATCCGTACCGGCCTGCGGCTCCGTCAGATTCATCGTCGCAGTCCATTCGCCGCTAACGATGCGGCGCAGATAGACCTCTTTCAACGTTGCGTTCGCATGTGCGCCAATCGCGTCAATCGCGCCATGCGAGAGCAACGGACACAGCGCAAACGCCATATTGGCGCCGTTCCAGATTTCCGTGCAGGCGGCATTCAGCAGCGCAGGCAGCCCCATCCCGCCATCGTCCGGATCGGCGGCCAGCGCATTCCAGCCGCCGCTGCGCCAAAGCGCATAGGCCTCGCGCCAGCCGGGTGCCGTCACGACGTCTCCATCTTCAAAACGCGCGCCGACACGATCGCCGATCTGATTGAGCGGCGCCAGAGTCGTTTCGGCGAATTTGGCCGCTTCCGTCACCGTATGTTCAAGAACGCCTTCACCGAGATCAGCGAGAAGACCGCCATCGGCAAAAGCCTCCTCGCCGGCGGCAAGACGCAATTGAAAGAGAATGTCGTCGATTGGCGCGCGATAGGTCATATATGAAGCGTCCCCAGAGTCTTTTCCCGCGTTTACTTAAGACGCGCGGATCCTAAAAACCACACCTTCGCCATCAAAAGCGAGAGGGCGAGAACCATCTCGGCCTGCGCCATTTACACAAGCGTTAATAGCGCCTAAAATTTTTTAAATTCAACACTGTTGTCGCCAGCGAAGGAAGCAGCGCATTGATCCGCAAAGCAGCGTCTTTTGTCACGAACTTTTCCGAGCCGCTCAAATCTCTGGCGGTTGATCTTGCGCTGCTGGCGTCGGTGGGACTGGGCGCGCTGGTTATCTATAAATCGGCGCTGAAAAGCGAATTTGTCGTCAAAGACATCTCTGTCCCAGCGGCGCTGGTCGAAAAAGGCGTCAACGGCAATGTCGTCGCACAGGAAATTCTCGATCATATTTCCGATATCGACGCAGCAGCAGGCTCAAAAAAACAAAAAGCCGATATTTCCGGCATTGATTTTCAAAGCACCATGCCGACGATCAGCCTGCCGGTCGGCGGCGTGAGCGTTGGCGTCATCATTTCCGAATTACGCCAAATCCTCGGCTATTCCGACAAAATCATTACCGGCGAAATCTACGCCGATGATCTCAAAAAGTCCGACAAAGAAGATATCAAGGGATATGGCTTCCGCCTGAGGATCGTCGGCGAAGGACCGATTTACAAATCGACCGCGCCCGAAATAGATGTGCAAAATCTTGTCTCCGCCGCAGCGGAACAGATTATGAAACGCTTCGATCCGATTAATCTCGCCTATTATTACTACCGCAAAAAAGACTTTAAGAAAGCCGATGAAATCGTCGACGCGGCGCTTGTCGACGACAATTCCGATAATATTCCCTGGGCCTACACCATGCACGGGCTCATCGCCCGCGATCAAGGCAAGCTCACCGAAGCCGCCGATGATTTCCGACATGTCATCCGTATCGATCCGAAATTCGGGATGGCCTATGTTAATCTTTCGGGCTCCTACAGACACAGCGGCCAATTAGATGATGCGGAAACCGCCGCGCGAAAAGCCATCGAACTTCTGCCAACGCAGCAGGATGGATACGCCGCACTGGCGCTTGTGCTGATGGACAAGGGACAAACGAACGAAGCGCTGGCGATGATGCGCAAAGGCGTGACAGCGAGCCCGCATGATCCGGACGGCCATTTGATGCTGGGCCAGATTCAGCACAGGCTGGAAAAATTCGAGGACGCGATCACGTCACTCAAAACTTCCGCAACGCTATCGCCGGCGTCCGAGCTGCTGAT
>JALRFG010000193.1 GCA_023253795.1 Methylocystis sp. | reverse complement strand
AAAGCCGGCGTGTCGTTGCGGGCGGCGCGTAGCGCTGCAGATTCCGCTGGCAGAGTTTCGTAGGGCGGGGGCGCAAAATAGGCGGCGATGCGTTCGAACTCCGCCGGATCATGCGCGAAGACGCTGCGATCCATCGTCGCGAATTCTTTTTCGACCGCGTCGCGGATCGCCTCAATGCCCTTTTCGTGCACGAGGATCTTGATGCGCGCTTTGTATTTGTTGTCGCGGCGGCCATAGCGGTTGTAAACCCGCATGATCGCTTCAAGATAGGCGAGCAGATCGGCACGCGGCGTGAATTCGCGGATCACCTTGCCGATGAAGGGCGAGCGGCCGAGGCCGCCGCCAACCACCACCTGATAGCCGATGTCGCCAGCTTCGTTCTTCACAATGCGCAGGCCAATGTCATGCGCCATGATCGCCGCGCGATCATGCGTCGCGCCGGTGACGGCGATCTTGAACTTGCGCGGCAGGAACGAGAATTCGGGATGCAGGCTCGACCACTGACGTAAAAATTCGGCCGTTGCGCGCGGATCTTCAATTTCATCGGCGGCGACGCCGGCGAAATGATCGGCGCTGACGTTGCGAATGCAATTGCCCGAGGTCTGGATGGCGTGCATCTCGACTTCAGCCAGCGCGTCGAGAATATCCGGCGTGTCGATCAGCTTCGGCCAGTTGTATTGCAGGTTCTGACGGGTGGTGAAATGGCCGTAGCCCTTATCCCAGCGGTCGGCGATGTCGGCGAGACGACGCATCTGCCGCGCGGTCAGCGTGCCATAGGGAATGGCGACGCGCAGCATATAGGCGTGCAATTGCAGATACAGACCGTTCATCAGGCGGAAGGGACGGAATTCGTCCTCCGTCAGTGAACCTTCGAGACGGCGGCGCACCTGCTCGCGAAACTCGGCGACGCGTTCGCGCACGAATTGGGCGTCGAACTCATCGTAGCGATAGGTCGTCGTCGGAGCGTTGGGCCGCGCAGCGGCCTGGGGGTCGTGGGCGTTCATGCGTTAGGCTCCCGCCGCCTGTTTGCCGAGATCATGTCGCACGCTCGGGCCGTTGATCCGCATTTTCTCGCGATAATGCAGCGGCGCCGGCGCGCCATCGGCGTCAAGCGCGACATCGGCGAGATAGACGTCGACAACGCGATTGGCGGCGTAATCGGCAAGGCCGATTTTCTCCAGTTCAGCTGCGGTGGCGACGTCATGCGCGACGCGCGCGCGACGGTGATCGCGCTCCCAGCCGGAAGCGCCGAGGAACATCACCTCGCCGTCATGAAGATTGGAGGCGAGCAGAATTTGAGGATTTTTGAGCGTGGTCATCACGTCTCCTGCGCCAGCTTGAGCGATAGACCGCTCATCTCGTCGGACCAGATGATCTGGCAGGCGAGGCGCGAGTTTTCATAGAGCATCGGCAGTTCGTCGAGCTTTTCGAGCTCGTCGTCGCGCGGCGCTGGCACGCGCTTCGCCGCTGCGGCGTCGAGAATGACATGGCATTCGGCGCAGGCCAGCGCTCCGCCGCAGGTGTTCTCCATGCCAAGGCCGTGATCGCGGATGATCTCCATCAACCGCCAGCCTTCAACGGCTTCGAGGTTGTGGGACACGCCATTGCGATCCTCGACGCGCACGAAGGGCGCGTCGGGCTCTGGCTGAGAGGCCTGTGCGCTGCGGTCCGCCGCAGAATCCAGGGCTGTCGTCATGAGGTTGGCTCGCTCGGGAGAAAACGCCCGGACGCTTCATGCGTCCCGCCACGGCGGCGGCGTTCCATATGCGGAATTTCTTTATCCCAACGCCGGAAGAAGTCAATTCACTTAAAAATTTTGACGAATAAAATATTTCACAAAATTAATAAGTTAAATAAGCTCTGACCAAACGGGAAAGAAGCGAATTTCATATAGCCAGCCATGCGCGGGCTCCGATAAAGATGTTGCAGAGACGGCGGATGAGAATCACTCCGGGGCGCAGCGACCTCGCCTGGGGAGCTTGTTCCGGCCGTTTGAGGCAATTTTCACCAGGGCGCCGCCAATGGCTGGCGCCA
Source organism: Methylocystis sp. (assembly GCA_023253795.1). GTDB lineage: Bacteria > Pseudomonadota > Alphaproteobacteria > Rhizobiales > Beijerinckiaceae > Methylocystis. The sequence goes on along the minus strand of JALRFG010000193.1, from coordinate 1,074 downwards.
GCCGGGAATCGGACAGGAGATCGCATGGCCAGGAAACCGGTAAAACCCCGCAGGGCGGCGCCTGCCGCGAAAAAAGCCGCGCCGGCGCGCAAGCCGGCCGCGAAAGCGCCCGTCCGTGCTGCCGCTGCGCCCAAGCGCGCGGTTCATCAGCCGCCCCCGCCGCCGAGCGTCAAAGCGACGGTGATCCTCGTCGGCGCCGACAAGGGCGGCGTCGGCAAGTCGACGGTGGCCCGCTTCATTCTGGATTTTCTCGGCCAGAACCGGATCCGCGCCCGGGCGTTCGACACCGAGGCGCCGCGCGGCACGCTGTATCACTTCCATCCCGATGAAACGACGATCGTCGATCTGCGGTCGACGGCGGATCAGATGAGAATCTTCGACACGCTGATGTCTTCGCCGGAGCGCGTGAGCGTGATCGACGTGCGGGCCGGCGGTCTGACGCCTGTTCTTGCGACTTTGGAGGAGATCGGCTTTTTCGACGCGGTGAAAGCCGGCGAATTCGGTTTCATCCTGTTGCACGTTCTGGGCCCGTCGCTCTCATCGCTCGACGAGATCGACGTGGTGGCGCCCTATGTTGAGGACGCCAATTATTTCATCGTCAAAAACCATGTGAACGACTCGACCTTCTTCGAGTGGGACCCGCAAACCCACAGCAAATATTTCGAGGACGTCAACGCAGTCGGCGAAATCACTGTGCCGCAGCTCGATGCGCAGGCCTATGAGAAGGTGGAGCTGGCTTCGACGCCGTTTTCGACCTTTGTCGCCGACAGGACGGCGAAAGGTCAGCCGGCGCATCATTCCTTCGTGCTCAAGGGCAAGGTCCTTTCCTGGCTGCACAGGGTTGCGGAAGCCTTCGAGGACGCCGGCATTCTCGATCTGATCGACGCCGGCAAAAAGGGACGCTGAACGCAGCGTGGAGTATCGCACTCTCGGCGCAACGGATCTGAAGGTCTCGGCGATTTGTCTTGGCTCCATGACCTGGGGCCAGCAAAACACCGAGGCCGAGGGCCATGCGCAGCTTGATTATGCGCTTGAGCGCGGCGTTAATTTCATCGACACGGCGGAAATTTATTC
>JALRFG010000192.1 GCA_023253795.1 Methylocystis sp. | reverse complement strand
CTATGTGTTCACGACAGGCGGTATTGGCCCGACGCATGACGACATCACCGCCGACTCCATCGCCAAAGCCTTTGGCGTCGAGATTGATGAAGACCCGCGCGCGCTGGCGATGCTGAGCGAGCGCTTTTCTCAAGCCGAGCTTAATCCGGCGCGGCGACGCATGGCGCGCATCCCGAAAGGCGCCGCGTTGGTGCCCAACGCGATCTCCAGCGCGCCGGGATTCTGGATCGGCAATGTCATCGTTATGGCTGGCGTGCCTTCGGTGATGCACGCGATGATGGACACCGTTGGACCGCAACTGAAGACAGGACGACGCGTGCTTGTCGAAACGATCGCTGCGGGCGCGATCCCGGAAGGCGCCTATGCGGCGGGCCTTGAAAAAATTGTCCATGCGCACGCCGATGTTTCCATCGGCTCCTATCCGGCTTTCACCAGCACAGGCGTGCGTAACCAGATTGTGTTGCGCAGCCGCGAGGCGGATGCATTGGCGCAGGCCGCCAGCGAGGTAAGAAAGCTGATTGTAGAATTGTCTTCGTTGGCCGGCCGGCGATAGGGCGTGACATGCACGAATCCCAAAACCCGCCATCGACCACAGTTGAGGTGTCGTGGGCGATGTTCCACCGCGATGCGCGACAGCTTGCGGCGCAGCTAAAAGAAATTGGCGCGTTTTCAACCATTGTCGCGGTGACGCGTGGCGGCCTTGCGCCGGCGGCGATTGTCGCACGCGAGCTGGGCGTGCGGATTGTCGAGACGCTGGGCGTATCGAGCTATCAGGCTGAGACGCAGCAAGGCGCGATTTCAGTCATCAAGCCTATGACGGAGATCCTCCGTGCGCATTCGCCCGGCGACGTGGTGGTGATTGACGACCTTGCCGATACTGGCGCAACCGCGCGGGCAGTGCGTGAATTGCTGCCCGGCGCGCATATCGCCGTTTTATATGTCAAACCGCGCGGCCTGCCGACAGTCGATACTTTTATCGCGGAATTTCCGCAGGACAGCTGGATTTATTTCCCCTGGGATCTGGGCGACGATCATCGGTATCAGCCGCCGTTGCGCATGGTTTGACGCGCAGCGATCCTGAGGACGCCCTAGATGAATTCCTGCAAGTTGCGCACCAGTCGGACAAGCCGACGAATTTCGCGCCGCAGATAATCCTGCAATTCCGTGCGCAACACTGGTGTGTCGCCTTCCAGCGTGAGCCGCCAGCCCCGCCGGTCAATCCGCGTCACCCAGCCGCGATTTTCCAGAGATTTGAGTTTGCGGCGCACGGTTTCCCGGGGGATGCCGGTCAGTTCCGCCAAACGCGCCGCACTCAGCGAACTCCGCAGGGAATCCGGGGATTTCTTATGCGTCGATTGCCCCACCTCATCCCGGAGATTGGCCCGCGCAAGAACGACGCAGACAAGCATCTCTTCGAGGTCGCCATTAAATAGACTTGCGCTGTCACTGAGATGGGCGGCAAGAAATTCAATGAAGTTGTGCTGGAAATGCGCATAGGAGTTTTGCAGCACACGTTCGGAAACGCGTTCGAGTTCATCAAAATCCGAAGGTTTGGCGACCAAAGACACGAACACGGCTCCTTCCCGCAAAGAAACTATTCTTTTATGTATGAAAGGGGCGGCGTTTTCTCAACGAAGGAAGCGGAGAAAATTGAAAAAACGCCCGGTTTTGCGCTGTGCGACATTGCGTCGCGACACTGGATTTTGCACCAGAATGGGCATGTTGTCGTTGACCAATCAGCTGTGAGCGATGATTGAGCAGGACGGCTAAGCTTTATCTCGAGCCTTCGCCCTTTTTGGGCGTTCCCCGACTTATCTGGGCCGCTGGCGACAGCGGCCCCTTTTTCTTTGGGTGAGCCCAAGGTTTTGGCGCGCCCTCACTTCGAGATATCTCTGACAAGAGACAAACCCTGAAATTGCGCGAAATTCCACTTGTCGTCCCCGTCACACGCGACCTATAACCGTTGCGTTTCGCGGGCGTGGCGAAACTGGTAGACGCAACGGACTTAAAAAATTGAGTGCTCCGTCGGGAAATCGACAGAGTAGAACCGCTCAAATTCGGGGAAACCTCCAAAAGTGGCGATCCCGAGCCAAGCCCGCCGACTTCGGCGGGAAGGTGTAGAGACTAGACGGGCGGCGCCTAAGGCGTGATCGGACATATGATCCGACGGCTATGGCGAAGGTATAGTCCAGACCCCAAACCCGTCAGACGGGGCGACGAAAGTCGTAGCGGGTACGAAAATCCGTAGGGCCGAAAGGCCTGTGCCGGTTCGATTCCGGCCGCCCGCACCATTGTCGCATTGCTGATCATAAATGTATGATTTATAAAAATTAATAGGCATATTGGCGATAACAAACGGGAGCATTTTCAACCCAAGTTCTAAGTTTTTTCAGCTAAAATCACTAATTCCAAATGAGAGAAAGAATTCTCAAGCTTGACTAACAAGCTCAGCTCTAATTGGTTTGGAGCGCTTGAGACACTCAATCTTATGCAAGCTGCATAAGATCCCTGCCGCAAGCACATCCCGCCAAATCCGACGGGCGCCATAGGTGCTGGAGCTCTCCCTAAAGCTGGCGGGCATGTTCACCAGGATCTCCGCGTCACTTCGCTCTCTGTGGCTTGGCGCACGACATAACCACGCGTGAAAGTGATCCACCCCCATTGAACTGGTCCACCTAGTAGTATGTCTATGTAGACATGTAGGAGGACAAGAATGCCAGGGAAACGCCCGAAGCCGGAAGAGATTGTGAGCAAGCTGCGTCAGGTGGAAGTGCTTCAATCTCAGGGAAAGACAGCTGCGGAAGCCATCCGATCGATAGGGGTTACGGAAGTAACTTATTACCGGTGGCGGAAAGAGTTCGGCGGCCTCAAGCTCGATCAGGTTAAGCGATTGAAAGAGCTTGAGAATGAGAACGCCCGTCTACGACGAGCGGTTTCAGACCTGACGCTGGACAAGATGATCCTCGCTGAGGCTGCAAAGGGAAACTACTAAGCCCCTCGCGCCGTCGCGCCTGCATTGACCATGTTCGCGCTCTATTGAGCGTATCCGAGCGCCGGGGTTGCCGGGCGCTGGGCCAGCATCGATCGACGCAGCGGCGCGTTCCCGAGGGGCGAGCAGATGAAGAGCGCCTGAGAGCCGATATTGTCGAGCTTGCCCGTCGGCATGGACGTCTTGGCTATCGAAAGATCGCCGAGAT
>JALRFG010000191.1 GCA_023253795.1 Methylocystis sp. | reverse complement strand
CCTCCACCGTCTCCACGGCGGAGAGGATCGCGACCTTGGGACGCGCGACGCCGATCGCCTGGGCGAGGTCGATGGCGTTTCGGATAATGTCGCGCTTGTCGTCCAGCGACGGCGCGATGTTGATCGCGGCGTCAGTGACCAGCAGGAGCTTGTGATAGCCCGGCGTGTCGATGACGAAGACATGGCTGATGCGTCGTTCGGTGCGGAGGCCAGCGCCTTCATGCACCACGGCGCGCATCAATTCGTCGGTATGCAACGAACCCTTCATCACCCCCTGCAACCGGCCGCGTCGCACCATCTCGACGGCTGTCGTCGCCGCCGCGTGGCTATAGGGCGCATCGACGATCTCGACGCCCGCAAGGCTAAGGCCGGCGGCCTCGGCGACCGCCTCGATCTTGCCGCGCGGGCCGATCAGCGTCGGCACGATCAATTTGCGTTCGGCCGCCGCCAGGGCGCCCTCCAGCGAAGGCGCGTCGCAGGGATGAACGACGCCCGTCCGCACCGGCGGCAGCGCCTGCGCGTGATGCACGAGTTCATCGAGCAGCGCGCCTCGCTTGCGGATGGGGCGATCGGTAAACGGTTGCGATGCGGGGGCGGCGCATGATGAGCTGTCGTTCATAAAGACTCCGGGATTACGTCGCGGGCGCGCGGGAGAGGCGTTCAGCAATATAGGCGCCGGTTTTTTCATATGAGCGATCGCTGTCGCCCCGGAAATCGAAGCCCTGATGGTAAATCATTTCGCGGTTCTCGACGCGGAAGATCGACACGCTCATGCTGAGAATGAGCAGGCTCACCTTGTTGACGACGCCAAGCAGAACCAGATCGGCGCCTGCTTTTTGCGCGAGATCGAATTCGCACCCATTGCAGGTTCGCAGATATGTTTGCTTCATGACGGCGTCGATGTCGTTTTTGATCGGCGCGCGATCAATCACGACATAGGTTTCCCGCGCAGCAAGCCCATGGACGATGGCGTCGCGCGCGATTTCAAGACGTCGCGCATGATCGGCGCGCTGGTCGGTCGGTTCGTTCGAGGTGTCGATCATCTCGAAATCGAGGACGAGAAGTTTCTTGCCAGTTTTCTGACCAATAGCGCGCATCGCGCCGGCCTCCGGCTCCGCCTGAGCGGCGAAGGGCCATAGGGCGGCGGCGCACAGCAGATGGCGTCGATCAAGGCTCATGGCGTCGCGCCATATTTATGCAGATGCGCGCCATGTGTGGCGAGCCAGTTTTCGGCGCGCTCGACAGCGGGAGAAAGACGATGCGTCAGCGCCCAGAATTTTGGCGAGTGATCGAGATGAACAAGATGCGCCACCTCATGCGCAGCGAGATAATCGAGCACGAAGGGCGGCGCAAAAATCAGTCGCCATGAGAAATTCAGCGCGCCGGCAGAAGAGCACGACCCCCAGCGACTGATCGGATCACGCAGGCCGACGCTGCGCGGCGCCAGATCGAGCGTCTGCGTGTGGCGCGTAACGGCGTCTTCAAGATCGCGCCGCGCCTCGCGCTTCAAATGATCGTGGATGCGGCGATGCACATGTTCGGCGCGTCCCGAAACGCAGAGCGCCATCTCGGCATTGGCGCCGTCAACTTGTGTATCGTTTAGCGGCTCCGTCCACACCACGCCGCGTTTTTCGGGTTGATGCAACAGCAGATGATCGACGCCGCGCAGCGGCAGGATTGAACCATGCGCGAAAGGGATGGTGTCCGGTAGTCGTTTCAGACGCACGGCGATCCAGGCGGCGTTGCGTTCGGCGAAAGCGCACGCTTCCTGCATGGAGGCGCGCTGCGGCATGGTCAGAACGGCGTCACGGGCGGCGAAGCGCACACGCAGGGTAAAGCGTCGCGCGGTCGGCGCGCGCTTCAGGGTGACGTGAATCGTCTCCCCGGCATGGGTCAGGGTGAGCAGGGAGACGCGCGCCGTTGCCGGGGCTTTTTTCAGGAAACCGAACATGCCGCTTATGTTAGCCAAAGGCGGCGTGAGTCGCGAGCCCGAAAGACTCAGAGATATTTCTCAAGTTCGCGCGCCGCCTCATAGGGTTTGCGGCTGACGTTAAACGCGCTGACGAAATGGCCGTTTTTATCCATCAGATAGACCACGGTTGTGTGATCGACGGCGTAGTCCTCGCCATTGCCCGGCGCACGCTTGGCGAAGATGCGATATTCGCGCAGCATCGGTTCAAGCTGGGGACGCGGACCGGTCAGGCCGATGATCCGCGGATCGAAATTCGACAGATAATCCTTGAGCGCTTCTGGCGTGTCGCGCTCCGGATCGACGGTGACGAAGAGGCCGCCGAGTTTCGCCTGCGGCCCGAGCGCACGCAAAATCTCCGACATCTCGAACAGCGTCGTATGGCAGACGTCCGGACAATGCGTATAGCCAAAGAAAACCAGAAACGGTCGGCCGAGCAGATCCTGCTCGCTCACCTGTTGTCCGCTATGCGCGGTGAGCTGAAACGGACCGCCGATGGCTGCGTTGGATGGGGCCGGCGCATTGTTGTTGGTGAACAGCACAAAGCCGGCGAACATCGCCGCGAACACCGCGCCGCCTCCGATCAGCAGACCCCTGGAGACAGTCGGACCACCATCGCCGCCGCGTTTTCCGGGTTTGGGGCTGCTTTTCATCGGCGATTTCGACATGCGGACCTTTCAGGGCACAGAGGGGACGCCGACGTATCGTAAAGCCGCCGGCGATTCAGTCAACGAGGACGATATGCGCGTCGTTGCACAGGTTGACGTCGCCGGCGTCCTTGATGTCGTCGAAGGCCCAGCGCGCTAGAAAGGTGCAGCCCTTTGCGCCGACAAGCGGAAAGCTTGCCGCGCCGCCGGGAGGCAGGGGCTTGTCGAGCTTGCCGACAATAACCTCGGGCTGTTTGTTCTTGCCGGGCATGACGATCTCGAAGCTCTGGAGCGCCGCCGGCCGCTTGTTTTCGATATTGACCGCCGCCGCGAGTTTCGGCGCAGACGGCTTCGATCCGGGCCGGGCGATTGCGGCTCCCGCTATCAGGAGCAACAGGAGCGGAAGGAGGGGCAGGCCCAGCGCGCGCGTTATCGTGAAAGATAAAAACCTCATACCCCCACGCATCCTGACGCAATCCTTCGTCTTTTCCCGATTTTAGCCTGGCGCGGCGCATTCGCCAACCGCGCCCGGCTCGTTCGCGACCCCGCGGCCGGGTGCAGGGCGGGGGGCGTTTGGTGTAG
>JALRFG010000190.1 GCA_023253795.1 Methylocystis sp. | reverse complement strand
GTCTATAAGGTTCCGGGCCGTGAGCTGACGATCAACGTCAAGGTCACGAACAACAGCGCCGAGCCGGTTCGCCTTGGCGAATATACGGCTGCTGGCCTGCGCTTCCTGAACCCCGACGTGTTCACGACGAAGCCTGACTTCCCGGACTACCTCCTGGCCGACCGTGGCCTGTCGACCGACGCGGCTCCGATCGCGCCCGGCGAGACGAAGGAGATCGTCGTGAAGATCCAGGACGCCCGTTGGGACATCGAGCGTCTGTCTGACCTGGCTTACGACACCGACAGCCAGATCGGCGGCCTGCTGTTCTTCTTCTCGCCTGGCGGCACCCGCTATGCGGCTGAAATCGGCGGCCCGGTCATTCCGAAGTTCGTCGCCGGCGATATGCCCTAAGCGACTGACGACGGTCTAAGACCTCACGTCAAATAAAAAGCCGGCCGGAGAGAAATCTCCGGCCGGTTTTTCTTTTCGACCAAACAAAAGCAAATCAAAAAAAAGCAAAGCTCTGAAAAATCGTAAATATCTAAAGAGGCATGCCGTTCGGTTGAACCGCGATACAGACGCGGCGAATGACGCGCCTTAAATACGTTCGCGATAAACGCCTCATCCTCGCGTCATTGGACTTTGCGGCCCCCGCATTGCGCGAGAGTCTGTATGGGTTAGGCGGTTGGCGACCACGCAAGGCTCCCGGCAATTTTGGCGGATCAAAAATACGCTGAGCAAAAGCCAATCCGCACGGCGCATCGTCAGCATGAATGCTAATAAAGGGCGGGATCAGGCATTCAGCGCCATCTGCACTCAGTCTCATATGCGCTCATGAGCTTTATTCGAAGCTATGCGTGCGTCTAATATTGAAGGCGCATGCCCACTCTGCAGCAACGCGAGAAATGCAATCAGGCGAGCAACGCGCGCGCGCAAGCGCTGGATTGGCGATCATCAGCCGTATGAGCGCACCAGGCTGCCGACCAGAACATTCCAGCCATCGATCAATATGAAGAACAGCACCTTTGCCGGCAATGAAATGGTGGCGGGCGGCAGCATCATCATGCCCATGGACATGGTGACGACGCCGACAATGATGTCGATGGCGAGGAAGGGCACAACGATGAGAAAGCCGATTTCAAAGCCGCGCCGTAATTCTGAAATCATGAAAGCGGGGATCAGAACCGAATAGGCGGGCGGCTCGCCGCTCTGTGCGCTTTCCGGGCTTGCACCACTCTTCTTCAGGCGTTTGCTGCGCCGTAAATCCTCAAAAAGACGAATGTCCTTGTCGCGGACATGGGCGATCATGAAATCCCGAAACGGCGCGCCGATATGTTCGATGGCCTGACGTTCGTCGAGGCGGTTTTCCATCAGCGGCGCCATGCCTTCCGTCCACGCCTTATCAACTGTCGGCTCCATGACAAAATAGGTCATGAACAACGCCAGGCTGATGAGGACAAGATTGGCTGGCGTGCTTTGCAAGCCGAGACCGCTGCGTAAAAATGACAGGGCGATCGCGAAACGGGTGAAGCTCGTCACCATGATCAGCAAGCCAGGCGCGATCGATAATACGGTCAGCGCCCCGAGCAGCTGAAACATGCGGCCGCTCGAAATGGCGGCGCCGGTTGGCAAAAATGCGCCCAGGTCGATGGCGGTTTCGGCGGCGAGCGCGATCTGCGGCGTCAGCAACGCTAGAGGCGTCAGCAGAGCAAGGGTGATCCATAGCCGCTTCATTGCACGACCATGGTTTCGATAATGAACTCATGGATCTTGCCATTGGATCGAATGGTGGCGCGCTCGGACAGTTCATCCTGCAGGCGCCTTAATCCTTCCGCGCCCTCAAGATTGACCATGGAGACCGTGCGCAAATAGCCGGTGATGTCGCTTGTCAGTTCAGCGATCATTTTATCCGGATGCGGAAGATCCTCGGGGTTAAAAACAATCGCTGACTGAAGTCTGATCCAGTTATTCGCGGGCGCCGCCAGATTAGTCACAATCGGAGTCAATTCCTTGATGGTCATCTTCGCAAGATCAGGAGGGGTGCTTTTGAGCTTGTCGCCATCGGCTTTTCCGTGCGCTTCGCCATGTGAAGAAGCATGGGCGTTTTTGCGCCGTGTTTGTCCGGGCCATGATCCGCAGCGGCGGCGCTCGCTTCCGCCGCCTTCGGCTCAATTTCTTTCTTGTCGGCGCCGGCTTCCTGCGTTTCCGCCGTCGCGTTTTTGTCGGCAGGCGCCACGCGTCCGCCCAAAATGTAACCCAGAAACCCGCCGCCGCCGCCAGCGACAACGCCCAGCGCCAAAGCGACAATCAATGTCTGCTTTGTCGTCGGCGCACCGCCTGTCTCTGCTTTGTCGGCCATAGGTTCAGATCGCCGTCCTAGAAAGGCACGAAAGTGTCATAGAGTTGTTGTCCCCAGGCAGGCTGTTGCACTTCCATCAATCGACCGCGGCCGCCATAGGAAATTCTGGCTTCGGCGATCTTGTCGTAATTGATGGAATTCTCTTTGTTGATGTCGCGTGGGCGCGCAACGCCGCCAATCGTCAGCACGCGCAATTCCTGATTGACCCGAATTTCCTGAGAACCATGCAGAACAAGGTTGCCGTTGGGCAGAACAGCCGTGACGACAGCCGCCAGCGTCAGACGTATTTGCTCGACGCGGTTGACATTGCCTTTGCCCTGGGTCGAGGTGCTTGAGTCAATGTCATTCTGCCAGGCTCCGGTCTGCACTGTCTGTGAATTTGCAGCGCCGCCCAGCGCCGGAATCAAGCTTAAAAGAAACGCCCATTTCGACTTGATCTTGGCGTCGCGCGAACGGTCTGTCGAATTGCCGAGCGTTGCGCGGTCATCCATATAAATCATAATCGTGACGACATCGCCGACGCCAACCGCCTTCACGTCTTTAAAAAGATTAATGCGGTTTTCATCGAGACGCATGCCGGGCCCAAGCACATTTGTTTTCATAGCGCCAACGGGTATCTGGTCGTCATGAAAATAGAGGCCGGCGCCGACAGCGCTCATATGCGGCTCACGGTCAAAATCTCTGGGATCGCTGTTGCAAGCGGAAAACAATACGGAAAACGCCAGCGCCGAAAGTAATTTTCTCAAGGCGATTTCCCGTCCGCCAGTTGCCGTAGCCGACCGATGCGTTTGATCAATGCGGCTCCGCGTTCTGCAGGGATTTCATTGAGAATGGCGCTCGAAGATTTGGTTTTCAGTTTG
>JALRFG010000018.1:13083-18953 GCA_023253795.1 Methylocystis sp. | reverse complement strand
AGAGCGTCCTTTTCTCGGCGACGCCCTGTCGCTGCGGCTCGCCCGCGCCTATGGCGCGCGCGTCGATCATGTTTTGGGACAGGCGCGCTCAATGACCGAGCTGGGGCGTGACTTCGGCTGCGGGCTGACGGAAGCGGAAATACGGTATCTGATCGATCACGAATGGGCGCGCACGGCGCAGGATGTCCTCTGGCGACGCTCAAAACTCGGCTTGCATATGAGCGCCGCGCAGCAAGAAGAATTGCGCCTGTTTATGGGCGCCTGACGCCGGCGCGATCAGCCCGCCAGCAATTTCCGCGTCGCCGCCGTCACATCCGCCTGACGCATCAGGCTTTCGCCTACGAGGAAGGTGAAGATGTGCGACTTCTCCAGTCGCAGACAGTCCTCATGGGTGAAGACGCCGCTTTCGGAGACGATGATCTTGTTGCGCGGCACGCGTTCGGCGAGGCGTTCACTGACGTCGAGAGACACTTTGAAGTCATGCAGATTGCGGTTGTTAATGCCGATCAGCCGCGTCTCCAGCGCCAGTGCGCGATCCAGTTCGCGTTCGTCGTGAACCTCGACCAGCACATCCATTTTCAGATCATGCGCGGCGGCGTTGAGCGCCTTGGCCTCGGCGTCGTCGACAGCCGCCATGATGATCAGGATGCAATCGGCGCCGTAGGCGCGCGCCTCATAGACCTGATAGGGATCGAAGAGAAAATCCTTGCGTAGCGCCGGCAGATGCGTCGCCTTGCGCGCCGCTTCCAGATATTCGAGCTTGCCCTGAAACGATGGTCCGTCGGTGAGAATGGAGAGGCAGGCGGCGCCGCCCTCTTCATAGGCCTTCGCCAGCGCCGGCGGATCGAAATCGGCGCGGATCACGCCCTTCGACGGGCTGGCCTTCTTCACTTCGGCGATCAGCGCGATGCGGCGTTCGGAAAGCTTGCGCTCGATGGCGTGAACGAAGCCGCGCGGCGGATCATGGTCGCGCACCTGACGCTCCAGCGCCGCGAAGGGCATTCGCACCTTGGCTTCAGCGATTTCGGTGCGCTTATAGGCTTCGATGTGATTGAGGATGTCGGTCATCTGCTTCGTCCGGGGACGCGCCGCGCGTCCATGCGTTTCTGTATATTGATTAGCCGATTAGCGCTGCGTCGGCCATCCCATTCGGCCATCCCATTCGGCGCTGCGTTACGCGTCCCGGTTCGAATGCCGGATCAGCGCTTCGAGCTTGTCGAGGGCGGCGCCGCTGTCGAGCGCCTGCGCCGCCTGTTGCGCGCCATCGCGCAAATCGCCGGCGCGTTCCGCGACGATCAGGGCGATGGCCGCATTGAGCACGGCGATGTCGCGATAGGGATTTTTCGCGCCTTCCAGCACCGCGCGCAGCGCCTGGGCGTTATGGGCCGGGTCGCCGCCGACAAGGTCCTGCGCGGTCGCGCGGGGCAGGCCGGCCTCCTCTGGCGAGATGTCGAAGGCGCGGATCGCGCCATTCTCCAGCGCCACGACATGGGTGGCGGCGGTGGTCGTGGCCTCGTCCAGCCCGTCAGCGCCATGCAGCAGCCAGACGCGCTTCGCGCCAAGATCGCGCAGGGCGCGGGCCAGCGGCTCCAGCCAGTCGCGGGAATAGACGCCAATCGCCTGTCGCTCGACTCGCGCCGGATTGGACAGCGGCCCCAGCAGATTAAAAATCGTGCGCACGCCCAGCTCGGCACGGACCGGCCCGGCGTGACGCAGCGCCGGATGGTGGGTTGGTCCGGCCATGAAGCAAATCCCGGCTTCGCGCAGGCAGGCGCTGGCGGCGGCTGGGCTCATGCCGACCCGAACCCCCAGTTCGCCCAGCACATCGGAGGCGCCGGAGCGCGAGGAGGAGGCCTTGCCGCCATGTTTGGCGACAGTCGCGCCAGCGGCGGCGGCGATGATCGCGGCCAGCGTCGAAATATTCCAGGTGCCGGCGCCGTCGCCGCCGGTGCCGACGATGTCGATGGCGTCGGGCGGCGCTTCAACCGGGATCATGGCGGCGCGCATGGCGCGGGTGGCGCCGGTGATCTCATCCACCGTTTCGCCGCGCAGCCGTAGTCCCATCAGAAAGGCGCCGAGCTGGGCCGGCGTCGCTTCGCCGATCAGGCTCAGCGAGAAGACGGCGCGCGCCTCCGCTTCGGCGAGCGGCTCGCCGGCGGCGATGGCGGCGAGATAGGATTTGAAATTCTTCATCGGTCGTCGATCGAATATGCGCAGGTCGTCAAACGACTGCCGTCGCGCGTCACGCCACCTGGCTCCGGCCGCGCTGCGTGGCGTTCCACTCTGCGGCAAGATCGAGGAAGTTGCGCAGGATCTTGTGGCCGTGCTGCGAGGTGATGCTCTCGGGGTGGAACTGCACGCCATGCACCGGCAGGCTGGTGTGCGACAGCGCCATAATCAGTCCGTCGGGGGTCTGGGCGGTGATCCGCAGGCAATCGGGCAGGGTGTCGCGTTTCACCACCAGCGAATGATAGCGGGTCGCCTGAAACGGGCCTTCGATGTCGCGAAACAAAGCATCGCCGCTATGCTGGATGGTCGCCATCTTGCCATGGATCGGCAGCGGCGCGCGCACCACTTCGCCGCCAAACACTTCGCCGATCGACTGATGGCCGAGGCAGACGCCAAACATAGGGATCGTGTCGCTGGCGGCGCGAATGAGATCGAGGCAAACGCCCGCCTCATGGGGCGTGCAGGGACCGGGCGACAACACGATCGCATCCGGGTTGCCGGCGATCACTTCGTCGACGCTGACGGCGTCATTGCGATGGACGGTCACATTCGCCCCCAATTGCCCGAAGTAATGGACAAGATTGAAGGTGAAGCTGTCGTAATTGTCGATCAGCGTGACATTGGACATGGGTCGACCATCTCATAAATCGTCGGGCCGCCGCGCTGCGGGGCCCGCAGACCCTTAAGGCGCAGAGCGGCGTTAGGCAACCTGCGACGGGGCGGCCGCGTCGCGACCAAAGCGCCAGTCCGGCCGCATTTCGCGGATCATCATCACCTCGGCGAGCGACTGACGGGTCAGCAGACCAACCAGCCGACCTTGGGCGTCGACCACGCCGACCGGATCGCCGGCGTTGAGATGCTGAAGCGCCGCGCCAACCGTCTCGTGCTCCCGGATGGTCGGCGGAGCCGGACGGGCGAAAGGCGCAATCGGGGCATCCGCAGCGTTTGTCTGCAGAGCGGTGATGATGTCGTTTCGTTCCAGCAAGCCGTGCAGTCGGCCGGTCTGATCGACAACCGGAAACACGTCCTGCGAAGTGGCGAGCAGCAGGTCGATCGCCTCCTTCACCGTCGCGGCGCGGTCGATGGCGGCGATTTTGGTCTCCATCGCGGCGGTCGCCTCGAGGTTGCGGGCGGCCTCGGCCATGCTGGTCATCTGCGCCTCGCCGGCGGCGGCCATGTAGATAAAAATGGCGATAAAGACGAGCATCGGATGGCCGAAGAGGCCGATGAAGCCGAGCAGGAATGCGAAGATCTGGCCGATGCCGGCAGCGATGCGGGTCGCTTTCTCCTGACCGATCCACATGGCGAGGCCGGCGCGCAGCACCCGGCCGCCATCCATCGGGAAAGCCGGCACGAGGTTGAAGACCGCCAAAAACAGATTGGTCGCCGCGAGCCGTTGGAGCGGGCCGACGCCGGGGTTGCTGATCTCCACGGCGGTGGTGAGATCGAGGACGCCGGTCGCCAAAATCAGGCCAATGGCGATGACGACATTCACCATCGGGCCGGCGATGGCGACCAGCAGCTCCTGCCAGGGCTTGTCCGGCATCCGATTCATATCGGCGACGCCGCCGATCGGCAGCAGCGTCACTTCCGGCGACACAATGCCGAACTGCCGCGCTGTGAGGATATGCCCGAATTCATGCAGCACGACGCAGGCGAAGACCGCCGAAATGAACAGAACGCTTTGTCCGGCGGCTTCCGCGCCGCCCTCCTGCCAGGCGCGCAGGCCAATCCAGGCGAGGAACAGCAGCAGGGTCACATGAATGCGGACCGCAGTGCCTTTGAAACGGCCAATGGTGAAGGACCAGCCCATGACGATTTCCAACAGGAGGACCAATATCTCTCAGAAATAGGCGCTTTCTGTCCGCGCCGCCAGCTATGGACGCCAAAAACAAAAAGCCGGCCTGCGCGATGAATGCGCGCCGCCGGCGAAAGAAGCATGAAAACTGAAAGCGTTTGGCGCGTCAGAGACGGAAGCGGATCTGATCGGTCCAGAAGCGCTCGAGCCGACCAAGCGACGTGTTCAGCGAACGAAATTCGTCTGCGGATACGCCGCCGATGGGCTCCACAGTTAACGAATGTTTGTCGTACAAGGCCGCGATAATGTCGTGGATTTCATGTCCCTGCGGCGTGAGGCTGATGCGCACAGCGCGACGATCAAGACGCGAACGGGCGTGATGCAGGAAGCCGAGTTCGACGAGTTTTTTGACATTGTAGGAGACATTGGAGCCAAGATAATAACCGCGGGTGCGCAATTCGCTGGCGGTTAACTCCTTGTCGCCGATGTTATAGAGCAGAAGCGCCTGAACGGCGTTAATGTCGCTGCGGTTGCGACGGTCGAACTCGTCCTTGATCACATCCAGCAGCGCACGGTGTAAACGTTCGACCAGCGTCAGGGATTCGAGATAAACCGGGCGGATTTCAGCGGCGCCTGCGGCGCGCGTTTCTGGCGCATCGTCGGTGATCGCAGCTTTCATTCTCTTCTCTCCTGGTGTCGCGGATGCAGTTCGCATCTCTTGTTTGCTTTGACGTCTGGAAGATAGGCGTCCGCCGGTGAAGGCGAGTTTAAATAATAGTCTGAATCCTGCGTTTACCCTGTAAAACTCATTTTGAGTGAATTCAGGCTGAAACAAAAGATAAAATTGTTGATAATTCTTGTTAAGCCTAACAAGCGCAGCCGTGTGTGATCCGGCGGTGCGGAGCGAGCGCCCGATGAATCCGATCCTGAACACGGACAGTTATAAAACCAGTCATTTCCTGCAATATCCGCCCGGAACGACGCATGTTTTTTCCTATGTCGAAAGCCGGGGCGGGCTTTATCCGCGCACGCTGTTCTTTGGGTTGCAGGCGATCCTGAAGCAGGAATTGCTGCGCCCGATCACACATACGCATATTGCGGAAGCACGTGAGCTGTTGGACGCGCATGGCGAGCCGTTTAACGAAGCCGGCTGGATGCATCTTGTGGAGAAACACGCGGGGCGCTTGCCGCTTGAGATCCGCGCGGCGCCGGAAGGGCTGGTGGTCCCGGTCCACAATGCGTTGATGAGTATCGTTAACACCGATCCGGAATTTTTCTGGTTAACGAGCTATGTCGAAACGGCGTTGCTGCGGGTCTGGTATCCGACAACGGTTGCGACGATCAGTTGGCATGTGCGTCAGATGATCGCCGAGGCGCTGGAGAAAACCGCCGACGATCCTGCTGCGGAACTTCCGTTCAAACTTCATGATTTCGGCGCACGCGGCGTTTCCAGTCCGGAAAGCGCCGCCCGCGGCGGTCTTGCGCATCTGGTGAATTTCAAAGGAACGGATACGCTGGCGGCGATTGTCGCGGCGCGAGATTTCTATCATGCGCCGATGGCGGGGTTCAGCATTCCCGCAGCCGAACACGCCACGATCACAAGCTGGGGACGTGACGGCGAATATGACGCCTATGAAAATATGGTGACGCAATTCGGCAGGCCGGGAAAAACCTTCGCTGTCGTTTCCGATAGCTATGATATTTACGCCGCCGTCGATTATCTCTGGGGGGAGCGTTTGCGTCAGCGCGTCATCGATAGCGGAGCGACGCTTGTGCTGCGTCCGGACAGCGGCGACCCTGTCGAGATTGTCGCGCAGACCCTTGCATTATTGGCTGAGCGTTT
>JALRFG010000018.1:0-13059 GCA_023253795.1 Methylocystis sp. | reverse complement strand
GACCTTAATGGCAAGGGCTACAAGCTGTTGCGTCATGTGCGCGTGTTGCAGGGCGACGGGGTTAACCCGGCGAGTATTGCGGCGATCCTTGCGCGCGTGATCGCGGATGGATTCAGCGTCGCCAATGTCGGGTTTGGTATGGGTGGCGCGTTGTTGCAGCGACTTGATCGCGACACGCAACAATTCGCCTGCAAAGCCAGCGCGGTGGCGATAGAGGGCGTCTGGCGCGACATTCACAAGGACCCCATCTCCGATCACAGCAAGCGGTCGAAGCCGGGGCTGCTCGGGCTGGTCGCGAATCCGGCGTATGAGACCGTGCGTGTGGATGAGCAAACTTTCCAGCCATTGGCTGGCGGCGTGAACTTATTGCGGCCGGTTTATCGCAATGGCGCGCTTCTTGTCGACGACACGCTAGAGGTCATTCGCGCCCGCGCCAATCCGTCTGCTTAAAGTCTAGGCTTCCGGCGTTTCGCTTTTCGCGACCTTCTTCGCTGCGGCGGCTTTTTGTTTTTCAAGTTTTCTGCGCCGCCGGCGTTCGTGCAGCCGCACGGCGTCATCGTCGCGACCGGCTTCGAAGGTCAGCGTCAGATAAAACAGGATCAGCGCCGCATCGATGCCGATCAGCCAATAACCGCCGACGAAAAATCCTGGTAGGCTGAGCGTGACGAAAATCTGGGCGCTGGCGATCAGCAGCCACAACACGCCGCCCCAGGGCGTCGCGAGCCACAGGCCGACGCCGGCGACGAGATCGAGCACAGCGAAGAAAATGATCGCGAAGGCCGCGTTGCGCGGCATGACGTCGAAAATCGACTGATCGGAACCCAGAATGATCCGCCAGTGCATGAGGCCCTGCGTCAGCCAGAACAGGGCGACAATGCGCATGAAGCGCGAGAGCAGCAGACCCCATTTTGGCGTGTCGGACACAGATGACGGATCGCCAACGCGGATCGGACGATACGGGTCTTCGCCCTCGTCGTAGATTGTTGGTTCCGCCATCGCCGGCTCCCCGCGTTACGGCCTATTGTCCGCGACGGGCGCGCGTCGCAAAACGCACGGCCTCTTCCGCAGCGCGAAACAGGGCTTTCGCCTTGTTCTCGCATTCGCGATTTTCATATTCCGGTTCGCTGTCGTAAACGACGCCGGCGCCTGCCTGCACATGCATCTGACCGTCTTTGACGATCGCAGTGCGCAGCACGATGCAGGTGTCCATCTGGCCGCCGGAGCCGAAATAACCGATGCAGCCGCCATAAATGCCGCGCTTGTCGACTTCGAGTTCGTCGATGATCTCCATGGCGCGCACCTTCGGCGCGCCGGAGACGGTTCCGGCCGGGAACCCGGCGGAAAGCGCATCGATGCAGTCGTGACGCGGATCCAGTTCGCCTTCGACATTCGAGACGATGTGCATCACATGGCTGTAGCGTTCGATGGTGAAGCTGTCGGTGACGCGCACCGTGCCGGTTTTGGCGACGCGGCCGACGTCATTGCGGCCCAGATCGAGCAGCATCAAATGTTCGGCGCGTTCTTTCTCGTCGGCGAGCAGGTCAGCGGCGAGACGTTCGTCTTCGGCTTTCACATCGCTGCGCCAGCGTGTGCCGGCGATCGGACGGATCGTCACCTTGCCCTCGGCGACACGCACGAGAATTTCGGGACTGGAGCAGACGATCTGGAAATCGTTGAAATCCAGGAAGCAGAGAAACGGCGCCGGATTGACGCGTCGCAAAGCGCGATAGAGCGCAAAGGCGGGCAAAGCGAAGGGCGCGGTGAAGCGCTGCGACAGCACGACCTGAAAAATATCGCCGGCGCGAATGTATTCCTTGGCGCGTTCGACCATATCGAGAAAACGCGACTTCGGCGTGTTCGATGTCGGCGCCGGCGCTGCGAGTGTCGGATCAACGCCGGCTTCGCGATGATCGAGCGGCGCGTCCAGCGTCGCGACAATCCGGTCGAGGCGTTCGAGCGCCGCTTCATAGGCGGCTTTGGCGCCAACGCCTGCGCGCGGCCGCACCGGCGTGACGAGCGCGATTTCGTCGCGCACCGTATCGAAGACGACCATGATCGTCGGGCGCACCAGCAGCGCATCCGGCGCGCCGGTCCAATCGGCTTTCGCCGGCGCCAGACGCTCCATCTGGCGCACCATGTCATAGCCCAGATAACCGAACACGCCGGCCGCCATCGGCGGCAGTTGCGCGCTCTGCGCCACAGCGGACTCGGCGATTAGCTGACGCAGCGCGATCAGCGGCGCGCTGTCGCAAGGCGTAAAGGCGTCGGGATTATTCAGCGCATCGCGATTGATGTCGGCCTTGTCGCCGGCAACGCGAAAAATCACGTCCGGATCGAGACCGATCATCGAATAACGACCGCGCGCGGCGCCGCCTTCGACCGATTCCAGCAGGAAGGTCGCGCCGGCGCGATTGCGACAGAGCTTCAGATAGGCCGAAACAGGCGTTTCGAGATCGGCGACCAGACGGGTGACGACAAGCCGCGGTCGGCCCGCGTCGTAGTCGCTGGCGAAGTCCTGATAGTCGGGCTCGAAAACGGGGCCGGTCACTGTTCCTTTTCCGCTCCCGTCGCCGCTGCCAGCGCCTTTTGATTGATGTCGACGTTAAACGTGTTCTCCAATCCGCCGATATATTGCTCCAGCAGATCGTTTTGCAGCGCGGGTTTCAACTGCTCGGCGATGGTTTTGGATTCGATCGATGTCGGATCAAACGCCGGCGCAGTGGAGTCTTTCACGAAAAACACCAGACGGCCGTTGTCCGTCGCCACTGTGCCGGCGCCATGCGGCGCGACATCGAAGAAGGCGACGATGGCGTTGTTGGGGATATCCGGGCGCGACTCGCGCTTCACATTGGTTGCGCGTTTGACATCGACGTTGAAGCCTTTGGCGACATCGTCAATCGACTGGCCGCCGCGGATTTTGTTCGCCGCTTCTTCGGCTTTTTCGCCAAGAACCTTCTGCGCGGCTTCCGCCCGCATGGCTTCCAGCACCGCGCTCTTGACCTCCTCGAAGGTCTTCTGACGGGCGGGATCGATGGCGTTGACCTCGAACCAGACATAGCCGCCGTCGCGGGTGGCGACGGTGTCATTGTCGACGCCGACATCTGAAGCGAAAGCCGCCTTGAGCAGATCCGGTCCGCCGGAAATATCCGCGACCGGCTTGCCGGCGTGGTCGAGGCCGACGTCGTCAACGCCATCGATCGTCTTGACCTCCAGTCCAGCGGCTTTGGCCGCTTCGGCGAGCGGCTTGCCGGAGGAGCGCTGGTCTTCGATGAGATCACGCAGACGGCTGACGTCCGGCGCCGCCTTCTGGGCGGCGATTTCTCCGCGCAGTTCGGCTTCCGCCTGCTCATAGCTCTTGGTGAAGACCGAAGGCTGGATCGCCTTGACCTGCGAAATCACTGTTCCGAACGCCGTTTTCACCGGCTCGGCGAGGCCGGGCTTGGCGATGGCGAAGACGGCGGCGCCCACTTTCGGGTCGCCGAAATCACGCTGCTCAACGAGGCCCAGTTTGACGTCTTTCGGGTTGAGCTTCAATTCGGCGGCGAGCGCGTCGATGTCGAGGCCGCCCTTCAGGCGAGCGAGCGCATCCGCCACTTCCTTATCGGTCTTGAGAACGATCTGGCGGACGTCACGCTTCTCCGCCGTGCCGAAACGCTTGGTCTTCACCTCATCGTAGAGCTTGCGAATTTCGTCCGGCGTCACGGCGGCGGGCTTGGACAGGCTCGACGGGCTCACGGTGAGCGTCGTCAGCTTGCGATATTCCTTGGCGCGGAAGCTTTGTTCGCGGTCCGCGAAGTATTTCTTCAACTCCTCATCCGAGGGCGTCGCGCCGACGCCGGCTGCGGAAACCGGCAGGATGAAATAATCGACCGAGCGGTTTTCATTGCGGAAGCGATGAATGGCCTCGACCATCAGCTTCGGCGGCTCCGTGCCGGCGATAACGACATCGGTGAGAAGCTTGCGCAGATAGGCCGCCTTTTGAGCGGTGACGAAGTTGCGCTCGGTATAGCCGGCGTTGGCGGCGATTTCCTTGAAGCGGGCGGCGTCGAACTTGCCGTCGGCGCCTTGAAACGCCTTCTCATTGGCGAGCAGGCGCTGCGTGGTCTCGTCGCTGGAGGCGAGCCGCATGGCGTGGATCTTCTGATCAAGCGCCGCTTCGGTGATCAGGCGTTGCAGAACCTGCTGGTCGAGGCCGGCCTGGCGGGCTTCCTGATTGGTGACGGCGCGGCGCAGGCGCTGCTGAATGCTGCGCAGCTCGTTCTGATAGGCGGAGCGGAAAGCGTCCACCGACACTTCTTCCGAACCGACCTTGGCCAGACGCTGGGTGGTCATGCCCCGGAAGACGTCGCCGACGCCCCAGATCGCGAAACTGACGACGATGACGCCCATGACTAGCGCCATCAGGGCGCGGCCGATCCAGTTCTGCGATGCGACGCGCAGGCCTTCGAGCATTGTTCCAGCATCCTCTGTTTTGACGTTAAGGGGCCGTCAGCCCCGTTTTGGCGCGGACTATAGGGAGGGGCGGCGGCCGTGGCAATGAGCCGCGCGGGAAAGGGCCGGTTGCGCTGATATGCGCTCTTGCCCGGTTTTTTCCCCGGCGGCATCCTCGCGACAGATGAAAAAGAGAGAAGCCCGGCCGCTTCGGCGGAACCGGGGCTTGTTGCCAGGAGAATGGACGATGGACGACGCGAAAGACGCTGTGAAGCCCGCCGAGATCGAAGCCGCTCTTGAAAAGATCGTGGCTCGGGACGGAACGGGGGCTTCCGGGGCGGAGGCGCATCGATCCTTCCATGACGACACTCGCCGCCTGCGCGCCGATCCGGACGCGATCCGCCATGCCTTCGAAAGCGGCGAGTTCCCCTACAAGCACCGGGTGCGCGAAAAAAACTATGTGGAGCACATGGAGGCTTTGCAGGTCGAGCTGCTGAAGGCGCAGAACTGGATCAAGGAGACGCAGCAGAAGATCGTCGTTCTGTTCGAGGGGCGCGACGCCGCCGGCAAGGGCGGCACGATCAAGCGCTTCATGGAGCATCTCAACCCCCGCGGCGCGCGCGTGGTGGCGCTGGAGAAGCCCTCCGAGCGCGAACGCACGCAATGGTATTTCCAGCGCTATATCCAGAATCTGCCGGCGGGCGGCGAGATCGTCTTCTTCGATCGCTCCTGGTACAATCGCGCCGGCGTCGAGCGCGTGATGAATTTTTGCACGCCCAATGAATATCTCGATTTCATGCGCCAATGTCCCGAACTGGAGCGGATGTTCGTCGGTTCCGGAATGCGCCTGTTCAAATACTGGTTTTCGGTGACCCGCGATGAGCAGACGCGCCGGTTCAAGGCGCGCGAGACCGATCCGCTGAAACAATGGAAGCTGTCGCCCATCGATCGCGCGTCAATGGATAAGTGGGACGATTACACCGAGGCGAAGGAGGCGATGTTCTTCTTCACCGACACCGCCGATGCGCCGTGGATCGTCATCAAATCGGACGACAAGAAACGCGCCCGCCTCAACTGCATGCAGCACTTCCTGACCAGTCTCGACTATCCCAACAAGGATCGCAGCGTCGTTCACGGTCCCGATCCGCTGATTGTCGGCGCCAGCGCGCATGTGATCGGCCGCGACGAGCACATCATCGGCAAGTCTCTCGATCTCGACAAGAAGCGCAAACGCCGGGCCGATTGAGCCTAATCTACCTGACGTGAGCGTCGTTTGATCCGGATCAGGTCGCGGTTCTTTCGTACCAAGGCTTGCTGCGATTAACGATCCAGACGACGCTGAGCATCACCGGCACTTCGATCAGCACGCCGACGACCGTCGCCAGCGCCGCGCCGGAGTCGAAGCCGAACAGGCTGATGGCGGCGGCGACGGCGAGCTCGAAGAAATTACTAGCGCCGATCAGCGCCGATGGTCCGGCGACGCAATGCGCTTCGCCGGCGATCCGGTTCAGCGCATAGGCCAAACCGGCGTTGAAATAGACCTGGATCAGAATTGGAACCGCCAGCATGGCGATGATCGCCGGTTGTTTCACAATCTGCTCCCCCTGAAAGCCAAACAGCAATACGAGCGTCGCCAGCAAGGCGACGAGAGATAAGGGCGAGAGTTTCGCAAGCGTCGCATTCAGGGCGACGTCGTCGCCGGAGGATAGCAGAGCGCGGCGCGCGATCTGGGCGAGGATAACCGGCGCGACGATGTAGAGCGACACCGACAGAAACAGCGTGTCCCATGGCACGGTGATCGCCGAGAGACCGAGCAACAGACCAACGAGCGGCGCGAAAGCGACAATCATGATGGCGTCATTCAACGCCACCTGACTGAGCGTGAAATGCGGCTCGCCCTTTGTGAGGCTCGACCAGACAAAAACCATCGCCGTACAGGGCGCAGCGGCGAGAAGGATCAGTCCGGCGATGTAAGAGTCGATCTGATCGGCGGGGAGCGCGTCGCGAAACAGGCCGCCGATGAAAATCCAGCCCAGCAGCGCCATCGAAAAGGGTTTGACCGCCCAGTTGACGAAAAGGGTCACGCCGATGCCGCGCCAGTGGCGGCCAACCTCTTTCAGCGCCGAGAAATCGATCCGCATCAGCATGGGAATGATCATCAGCCAGATGAGCAAGGCGACAGGCAAATTCACTTTTGCGATTTCAAACGCGGCGATGGCGTGGAAAAATTGCGGGAAGAGATGGCCGAGCACGACGCCCGCGATAATGCAGAGCGCGACCCAGATGGAAAGATAGCGTTCGAAAAGCGTCACCTGTTTACTCCATGCGGTTCGATGGCTGTGTCGCACCATCCAGATCGCCGATCTCGCGCAGACGCGCTGCGAGTGCACATGTGTCGAGAGCATGCAGCGGAAGCGCGCAAAACAGTTCGATGCGGTTTTTGAGATGTTGAAAGGCTGCAGTGAAAGCGCGTTGTTTTTCGACGTCGGAGCCGTTGACCGCCGCTGGGTCTTCAATGCCCCAATGCGTCGTTAGGGGATGGCCGGGCCAGACCGGACAGGTTTCACCGGCGGCGCTGTCGCAGACGGTGAAAATAAAATCCATCTTCGGCGCATCGGGCGGGGAGAACTCCTCCCAGCTTTTCGAGCGGAGTCCGTCGATGGGAAAGCCGTAGGCATCAAGCGTCGCCAGCGCGTATGGATTGACCACGCCTTTCGGTTGGCTGCCCGCCGAAAACGCCGCGAACTTTCCGGAGCCGAGTTTGCGAAGGATGCTTTCGGCGAGGATCGAGCGCGCCGTGTTGCCGGTGCAGAGAAACAGCACGTTGTAGATTTTGTCGCTCATGTCGTTGAGGCCGCGCAGTTGGTCATGACCGGCGAAGCGCAGCCGGCGCCGCCACAGCAATCTTCGCCGAGAAACGCCGTCAGCGCCGTCAGCCGGGCGATGCTGGCGCGATAGACGACGCTGCGGCCCTTGCGTGCGGCGCGGGTCAGCCCCGCATGCGTCAGCACATTCAGATGCGCCGACAGCGTGTTTGGCGGCACGGCGAGGCGGCGGGCGAGTTCCCCGGCCGGCAGACCGTCGGGTTCGTGACGCACCAGCAGTCGAAACGCCTCCAGCCGGGTGGGCTGGGCGAGGCTGGCGAGCGCGGCGATGGCTTCTTCTGTTTCCATATTTCCAGATATATCGAAATATATGACCTGAGGATGACAATTTTACGCGGGCCCCGGCGTATTGCCCCCGCCGAACGCCTTGGCTACCAAGGCTCTGGATCATCAGGAGCCCGCTAAAATGACCCGCCGCCCGCTTGTCGCCGGTAACTGGAAGATGAACGGCTTGCGCGCCGCGCTCGCGGAAATCATTGCAACCGGGGCGGGCTATGACGCGGCGCTGAAGGCGCGGGCGGAACTGGTCGTCTGCCCGCCGGCGACGCTGATGGCGCTGGCGGCCGGGATCGCCGAATCCGCCGGTCTGGGGCTGGGCGGACAGGATTGTCATACGGCGGCGAACGGCGCCCATACCGGCGACCTTTCCGCCGCCATGCTGAAAGACGCCGGCGCGACCTATGTCATTGTCGGTCACAGCGAACGCCGCGCCGATCATGGCGAGACCGACGCGCTGGTGCAGGCCAAGGCGCACGCCGCTCTGGCGGCGGGCCTGACGCCAATTGTCTGCGTCGGCGAAACCCGCGCCGAACGCGAGGCCGGTCGCGCCGAAGATATTGTCGGTGCGCAAATCATGGCGTCGCTGCCGGCCGATGTGCCGGGGAGCCTGGTCGTCGCCTATGAGCCGGTCTGGGCGATTGGCACCGGTCTGACGCCGACGCCCGGGGATGTCGCAGAAATGCACGCCTTTGCGCGCAAAACCATCGAGACGCGGCTTGGCGGTGGCAAGGGCGCGCAGGTGCGGATCTTGTATGGCGGTTCGGTGAAGCCGGAGAACGCCCGCGAATTGCTGGGCGTCGCCAATGTCGATGGCGCGCTGGTCGGCGGGGCCAGCCTGCTGGCGAAGGATTTTCTGGCGATTGCTGCGGCCTATCGCTAGGCCCGGCGTTTCGAAAGCTTGCCGGGGCGCGGCGCCGCCGGTATAAGCGCGGCCTCATCCATTTTCGCACTCCAACGACAAGGCGATACGCTGCCATGGCGATCGAACGCACTTTTTCCATCATCAAGCCGGACGCGACCAAGCGTAACCTCACCGGCAAGGTCAACGCCATCATCGAGAACGCTGGTCTGCGCATCGTCGCCCAGAAGCGTATCCACATGACCCGCGCGCAGGCCGAGACCTTCTATGCGGTTCACAAAGAGCGGCCGTTCTTCGGCGAGCTCGTCGATTTCATGATTTCCGAGCCGGTCGTTGTGCAGGTGCTCGAAGGCGACAACGCCATCGCCCGCTATCGCGAAGTGATGGGCGCGACCAATCCGGCCAATGCCGCGCCGGGCACGATCCGCAAGGAGCACGCGCTGTCGGTCGGCGAGAATTCGGTGCATGGCTCCGATGCGCCGGAGACGGCGGCGATCGAGATCGCCCAGTTCTTCGCGGGCAATGAAATCGTCGGCTGATTTCGCCAACGCTTAATCATTTTAGAGGCCGGGCGATCGTCCGGCCTTTTTCATTTTCAAACGGCGTCAGCGTAATCGGGGAAGAAGCGGCGCATCATGCGCACGCGATAAGCGACGAGCGTCGGCGTCGCCAGCGCGGCGTCGCGCATCGCGGTTTGCGCGATGGGCGACATGATCGCCGCCAGAAAAGCAAAGACGGTCGCATCCGCGCTATGCGGCGTATCGCCGAACAGAAAGGCCTTGTCGCCGATCAGCCCCGCCAGCGCGTCGATATCGCGCACGCCGAGACGATCCGCCTCCGCTGCGCCGTGGCGGCCCATGCCCTGGCTCCAGAGATTTTTGCTGACGCGACGACGCATGTACCATTTGGCGAAAGGTCGCGCCGGCGCCGGCAATTTGTTGAACCATCTCGCCGGGCCGCGTTCGAAATTCGCGTCGTCCATCCACATCGCGCGCGCAATCAGCCAGTAGAGATGTTCCTCGCACATTTTCTCGGCGCACCAGCCGATGGCTTTTTGTTCCGCCGTCAATCCGGCGTCGAGATCGACGCCATGCGCGTCCTCGATATGAAAGCGGATGAAGGTCGAGTCGGCGACGATGACGCCATTGTCCTCGATATAGGGCTGTTTGCCTTTCGGCGCGCGCGCAAAGCCGGTGCGATCCTCGGCATAATCGAGGCCCGCCATTTTCAGCAGCGTCATTACTTTGACGACGAAGGGAGAAGCGTCCGGCAGGCCGCCGGCGGACTGAAAGCAGTAAAGCTTGATGGTCATGTCAGCTCCACCCATGTTTGTAAGATGGCTGCAAAGATAGCGCCGCGCGCGCGGATTTCAGGGCGGCGCCAGCAAAGTCGCATTGCTGGCGGGCAGCGCCCCAAGCACGCGATTGCCCTCGACGCGCACGGCGTCGGAGGCCACAAGACGCAAAGCGTTCGGGTAGATCGCGTGTTCCTGCGCCAGCACGCGCGCGCCAAGCGTTTCGGCGGTGTCCGTGTCGAGCACGGGCACGGCGGCCTGCGCCACGATCGGGCCTTCGTCCATTTCCGGCACGACGAAATGCACCGTGCAGCCGTGAATCTTCACGCCATCGGCAAGCGCGCGTTCATGCGTGTGCAGGCCGCGATAGGACGGCAGCAGGGCAGGGTGGATGTTCAGCAGACGGTCGCGCCATTGGCCAATGAACCACGGCGAGAACAGACGCATAAAACCCGCGAGACAGACCAGTTCGACGCGGTGCGTCTCCAGAATGATTTGCAGCGCGCGTTCGAACTCTTCTCGCCCGGCGTAGATCTTGTGATCCACTGCTGCGACGGCGAGGCCGGCGGCTTTGGCGCGCGCCAGTCCGGGGGCGTCCGGCCGGTTCGACGCCACCAGCACGATCTCCGCCGGAAAATCCGGCGCGCGGGCGGCGGCGATCAGGGCGTCCATATTGGAGCCGCGACCGGAAATCAGAATGGCGGTGCGTCTGCGTCTCACAGACCGAGCGAACCCTGCATCACGACACGCTCACCGCCGGCTTCCGGCTCGAAGATTTCACCGATGCGAATGGGGTTTTCGCCGACCGAGCGCAGGATGTTTTCAACCTCCGCGACGCCGTCTTTCGCGACGACCAGCGTCATGCCGATTCCGCAATTGAAGGTGCGTAGCATCTCCGCTTCGCTGACGCCGCCCGTTTCGCTCAGCCAGCGAAACACCGGCGGCGGATTGAAGGCGGAGAGGTCAAGCATGACGCCGAGGTTTTTCGGCAGCACGCGCGGAAGATTGTCCGGAAAGCCGCCGCCGGTGATATGCGCCATGGCGCGAATATGCGTGGTGCGGCGCAAGGTGGCGAGCAGCGGTTTGACGTAAATGCGCGTCGGAGTCAGCAGCGCGCGCGCGACAGTCATGCCCTGTACGAATGGCGCCGTGGCGTTCCAGGCGAGACCGGCGCGCTCGACAATGCGCCGCACCAGCGAAAAACCGTTGGAGTGCACGCCCGACGAGCGCAGGCCCAGCACGACGTCGCCGGCAAACAGCTCGCGCGGCAGAAGCTTCTGTCGCTCGACGGCGCCAACCGCGAAACCGGCGAGGTCATAATCGCTTTTCATGTAGAGACCCGGCATTTCCGCCGTCTCGCCACCGAGCAGGGCGCAGCCCGCCTCGATGCAGCCGTCGGCGATGCCTTTGACCACAGAGGCGGCGATCTGCGTATCGAGTTTGCCGGTGGCGAAGTAATCGAGAAAGAACAGCGGCTCTGCGCCCTGAACGATCAGATCGTTGACGCACATGGCGACAAGATCGACGCCAATCGTGCCGTGCATGCCGGAATCAATGGCGATCTTCACCTTGGTGCCGACGCCGTCATTGGCGGCGACCAGGATCGGGTCGTTCAGACGCGTTGCGCGCAGGTCGAACAGACCGCCAAATCCGCCGATCTCACCGTCGGCGCCCGGACGACGCGTCGCCCGCACCGCTGGCCGGATCAGGTCGACAAGGCGATTGCCCGCATCAATGTCGACGCCTGCGTCTGAATAGGTTAGGCCCATGTTCGCATCCGCTCCTGACCGACGAGTCTTTCTTGTTGTGGAGCTAATTGGGCGCAAGCTCCGGCCCCTGTCAAATAACCCGCTTTCCCGGCGGTCTGGCGACGGCGCGCAGCCTTCCGGCGTCGCAAAATGATCGGTGGCGTGAATTTTAACGCGTTGATTGCGCTTTTGATCCGGGCGGATTATATTTGTGGTCGAATTCCCGTCATGAACGCAATGTCGTGAGGGTCGCGCGCCGGAAGGCGCTGCGTCACAGACCTCGCTTGCGCCTGATATCCAAGGAGATTTTTGATGAGCAACGCCCCGTTGATGCCCAAGGCCACGGCTGTCTGGCTCGTCGAGAACACCTCTCTGACCTTCGATCAGATCGCCAATTTCTGCAAACTGCATCCGCTGGAGGTGAAGGGCATCGCCGATGGCGACGTCGCCGCGGGCATTCGCGGACATGACCCGATCACTTCTGGACAGCTCACCCGCGAGGAGATCGAGCGCGGCGAGCAAAATGAGAACCACCAGCTTGCGCTTTCGGTGTCGAAGGTGGTGATGCCGGAGGTCAAGAAATCACGCGGGCCGCGTTATACGCCGCTGTCCCGCCGTCAGGATCGTCCCAACGCCATTCTCTGGCTGGTGCGCAATCATCCAGAGCTCAAGGACGCCCAGATCATGCGCCTTGTCGGCACGACCAAGGCGACCTTGAAAGCCATTCGCGAGCGCACCCACTGGAATGCGGCGGCGCTGACGCCCATGGACCCGGTGACGCTCGGCCTGTGCTCGCAGATCGATCTCGATTTCGAAGTGAGCCGCGCCGCCAAGGACCGTCCGGCGGTCGTCGAGGACCGCAGCCAGACGCTGGTGCCTGCGAGCGTGACCACGGGCGTCCGCGCCGAGCCGTCGACCACGGAAGACGTGTTCGGCAAATCAACGCCGGCGCCGCAGATCGAAGACGAACATTTCGACGCCGCCAGCGTTTTCGGAAAACGCAAGGATAGCGACGCGGAGGCGTAAGCAGGCGCCGAACGGCCGCGGGCAGGATTTTTGCACGCGGCCAGAGGTTATGCTGTCTCGAAAGGCCGGCGGCTTGCGGAGGTCTTGCTAATGTCCGTTTCTCCCTATGATCGGGATCTCGACCGTAATCCGGCGAATTTTCAGCCGCTGACGCCGATCACATTTCTGGCGCGGGCCGCGGCGGTCTTTCCGGAACGCATCGCCATTATCCACGGCGACCTGCAGCGCAATTATCGCGACTACTATGCGCGCAGCCGCCGTCTGGCGAGCGCGCTCGTCCAGCGCGGCGTGACGCGTGGCGATACGGTGTCGGTGATGCTGGCGAATACGCCGGCGATGCTCGAATGCCACTACGGCGTGCCCATGACCGGCGGGGTGCTCAACACGCTGAACACGCGTCTCGACGCGCGTATTCTGGCCTTCACGCTCGATCATGCGGAAACCAAGGTTCTGATCGTCGACCGAGAGTTTTCCGACATCATGCGCGAGGCGCTGGCGCTCGCCACGGTTAAGCCGCTGGTGATTGATTATGACGAT
>JALRFG010000189.1 GCA_023253795.1 Methylocystis sp. | reverse complement strand
AAAAAAGCGATGGGTCCCCGCGTGGGGCGAATATATCGCGCCGATACAGGACCTACGGAGCCTCCAGGTGCTTTTGTCTCTTTGGCTTTCCCTCAATATGCCGGCGACAATCCTCACGCTGGCGCTGCTTTTCGGCACTTTCGCAGCCCTTCTGGCCTGGCTGTGCTTCGCGTCGCCCTACGCCCCGGCCATTCAGCACGCCAATGGCGTCGTGCCGCCCTTCGTCAATATTGGCGCAACCCTGTTCGGATTGATGCTGACGTTCCCGCTCAGGACATCTGGGAGGCGAACCGGGCGGCCAAGCGCGGACTTGGTCTCGAGCACGAGCAGCTGGTCACCATGCTGGCGCTGGATGAAACGCCCGGCGGCGCCGACGAAAATCTGCGCACGGCGGTCCGTAATTATGTCCAGGCCGTCGTCACCTATGAATGGCCCAGCATGGAAAACGGTCTGGGTGCGCCGGAGGCCGAGACGGCGCTGGACGATCTCACCCGTCTCGCGGCGGAAGCGCCCGTCGAACCGCGTCTCGCTCAGGCGGTGTTCGACACCGCCATGAAACTGCGCGCCGCACGCGAACGTCGACTCGGCATCGCCAATGATTTTCCCGACGATCGCAAATGGCTGGCGGTTATTTTGCTGGGCCTGTTCACGCAAATGAGTCTCGCCGCGACGCATCTCGACCGGATACGCGCGCAACTCCTCGCGCAACTTGTGTTTGGCGCCGGCGCAGTGACGGCGATTTCGTTGATCGCCTCGATCGAACAACCTTTTTCACCGCCCAACGCGATCAGCCCGCAACCGCTGATCGACGTCATCGACAGGATCGAGAAGCGATAGGACGCGCGTCGAAGCCGGAAGCGCCTAGCTCTTCACCCGCACATATTCGCCCGGCGCATCACAGATCGGCTTCACCTTATCCCCGCCGGGCTGACGCGCCGCAGTTTTCTGCGGAGCCTGAGCCGTCACCCATTTCAGCCAATCCGGCCACCATGAGCCTTGTGTTTCGGTGGCTTTGGCGACCCATTCCTCATAGGAGCCAACGACCGGACCATTGGTCAGATATTGGTATTTTCCTTTGGAAGGCGGATTGATCACGCCGGCGATATGCCCGGCGCCGCCCAGCACGAAAGTCACCTCGCCGCCATAGAGCTTGGCGCCGCGAAACACCGATTGCGCCGGCGCAATATGATCTTCCTTCGTCGCCAGCTCATAAATCGGAATGGTCACCTTCCCGAGATCGAGCTTGACGCCATCCATCACCATTTCGCCGCGCGCCAGACGGTTCTCGACATAGCAACTGCGCGTATAGAAAGAATGATTGGCGCGCGGGATGCGCGTGCAATCGGAGTTCCACGCCAGCAGATCGAAGGCCGCCGGCTCGACGCCCTTCATGTAATTATCGACGACATAGGTCCAGATAAGTTCATTGGGCCGCAGCATGTTGAAGGCGTTGGCCATCTTCACGCCTTCCAGATAGCCCGTCTTGGCCATGCTCTCTTCAAGCGCGGCAAGATGATCCTCATCGAAGAAGATCTGCAATTCGCCGGCGTCGGAAAAATCGACCTGCGTCGCAAAGAACGTCACGCTGTCGATCCGGTCATCGCCGGTCGCGGCCATATAGGCGAGCGTGGCGGCGAGCAATGTGCCGCCAACGCAATAGCCGGCCGCCGTAACCTTGCGCTGGCCCGTCGCTTTTTCGATCACGTCCAGCGCTGTCAGCACGCCTTCGTGCATATAGGCTTCAAAACCCTTCTCGGCCTTGCTCTCGTCGGGATTGATCCAGGAAATGATAAAGACCGTCAAACCCTGCTCGACCGCCCAGCGCACAAAACTTTTCTCTGCGTTGAGATCGAGAACATAAAATTTATTGATCCAAGGCGGCGTAATCAGCAACGGCCGAACATAAACCTCTTCGGTCGTCGGCGCATATTGGATCAGCTCCATGACGTCGTTGCGCCAGACCACTTTTCCGGGCGTCGTCGCCATATTGACGCCCAGCTCGAATTTCTGATCCGAAGTCTGGCGAATTTTCAGCATGCCGTGGCCGGCGGAAATATCTTCCGCCAGCATTCTCAAGCCCCGCACCAGATTTTCGCCCTTCGCCTCTACGGTGGCGCGCAGCAGCTCGGGATTTGTCGGCACGAAATTCGACGGCGACACCGCGCTGGAAATCAGCCGCGTATAAAACGCCGCCTTGGTGCGCATCTGCGGATCGAGACTTTCAGTCTTCTCGATCAGATCACCTGCCCAGCGCGAGGTGAAGAGATAGGACTGGCGCAGCCAATCAAAAAAAGGGATGTCACGCCATTCCGTGCCCGAAAAGCGCTTGTCGGTGGGATCTTGCGGAATGACCGGCGGCGCGTCCTCGCCGGCGAAGCGCATCATGGTTTGACGCCAGATTTCGGAAAGACCGCCATAAAGCTCGGCCTGCGCCAACGCCACGCGATCAGGCTTGGCGAGCCAATATTCGGCGACATGGCCCAGCGTTTTGGTGGCGTCCGCGACGCTGGCGGCGAGTTCGCTCCGCGCATCGCCGCCGTCCACGCCGCCCATCGCGACCGCCAGCGCTTTGCGCCCCTGATCAACCAGCTCCGCCATATTTTCAGCCATCAGGCCGAAATCCGCTCCGGACATGGCTGCAGCCATTAATGGTGACGTCGCCGTCTCCGGCTGCTTTTCGACAGTTTTTGGCGCCGTCGGCTTAGCTACAGATCGGGCTTTGCCATCGGACGCCTTTTTCGCCGGCGGCTTCGCAGCGTCGACAGGCGTCGATCCGGATTTTTTGGTCTTGCGCGGCGCCGTCGATGCGGCGTCTTTCTTCACACGGCCTGACTTGCTGGTCGAAGCCTTGTCCGCAGAAGTCTTCTTGTCGCTCTTGCGACGCTTGCGCGGAGCAGACGATTCAGACTCGCGATCATCGGTCATGTGCAGTCCTGTTCAAGGCTGTCTGGCGTCCTAGCGGAAGGACCTGGCCTCCGCCGCCCGACACGCTTCCTGATTTACACGCTTGATCCGGGGGAATAAACCCGCACGTCGTTCTGCCCCAGGACCATGACAGTCTTATTTATGATTTATTTTCAATAAAATAAGCATCTTACAGCGCCTTGCCGCCGGCTTTGGTCAAGATGTCGCGCCAGGATCGGCAGGCGACCTCAAAGCCATGCTCGACCTTTAGCTGGAAGGCGTGAAATGGATTGCTC
>JALRFG010000188.1 GCA_023253795.1 Methylocystis sp. | reverse complement strand
CCATCGACGGCTGGCTTGACCGCGGCGTCGCCCGCGTGATCCTGGGCACCGTCGCGGTGGAGGATCCGGCGCTGGTGGCCGAGGCCGCGGCGGCGCATCCCGGCCGCATCGCGGTGGGCATCGACGCGCGCGCGGGCCGCGTCGCCACCCTGTGTCGCCGCAAAAGCAAGCGCTTCATCAAACACGGCGAGCGTGACGGCGTCGGGAACGCGGGCGACGATCGAGCGGATCGCGTCAATGTCCGGCGCGGCGGCCGGGTCGCCATACCGAATGAGATAATCGGGCGCGACGGCGAAATAGCCGAGCCTGGCAAAGCGACGGGCGACATCGCGAATATGTTCGTGCAGCCCGAAAATTTCCTGCGCGATCAACACGACCGGCCAATTCTGGCCGGTTGACGGCCGCGCGACATAGGCCGGCGCGCCGCCGGGCAGCGTAATCATCGCCGTCGTCAATCCATCGGCGTCGGTCGCCACAACTGTAGACGCCGCTGCGCCGGCCGCCGCCGCATATCCGCTTTTTGGGACTTCCTGCGTCATTTCCGCCGTCTCCGCCAAATCTAGCCCCGCCTCCGCATTCCCCCACCCGTTGTTTCTCACTGCCGAAGCCGGCGCAAGCCGCCGGGATGCTGCGGCGCAAAATACGCTTCTCAGGCGGAGAAAAAGCGCGTATATCGCCGCGCCGGTCACGGAAAGACTTTTTCCCGCCGAGGGAGTTTTAGAGCCGTGTTGCGTAAAGGCCCCGTCAATCACGTCGCTCCCGTTGCGCCCTGCGCCGCTCTGCGCCCGCGCCGGCCCGATCAAAGGACATCAGCATGACCGATCCTGCGGGCACCGCCGAACCGGTGATCATGCAGCCCGGCGAGAAACTGCATCCCGTACCCGAGCAGGAGCCGGACGCCAGTCAGGAACATGGCGGGCTGGTTGGACTGGTGGTCGGCTCGATCGGCGTTGTTTACGGCGACATCGGCACGAGTCCGCTCTACGCGCTGCGCGAGTCGCTCGCCCATAGCGTTAAAGCCGACAGCCTCACTGAGGAGGCTGTGATCGGCTCAATTTCGCTGTTAATTTTCGCGTTGATCTTCACTGTCACCCTAAAATACGTTCTTTTTCTAATGCGCGCTGACAACCGTGGCGAAGGCGGCATTCTGTCATTGATGGCGCTGGCGCAGAGCGCATTGGGCCGCCAGACAAAATTCGCCTTTCTGCTTGGCGTTGGCGGCGCAGCGTTGTTTTCCGGCGATGCGATCATCACGCCGGCGATCTCCGTCATGTCGGCGATCGAAGGACTGGAGCTTGTCACACATCGTTTCACAGAATTCGTGATGCCGATCACGATTTTCATTCTGGTGACGCTGTTTTGGGTGCAAAGCCACGGCACGGCGCGGGTCGCAGCCTTTTTTGGTCCGATTATGATCATTTTCTTTCTGACCATCAGCGTGCTTGGCGCCATTCATATTCCAGACGCGCCGCAGGTTCTCGGCGCTTTCGATCCCCGCGCGGGCATTAGCTTCCTTTTAAATAACGGATGGCTCGGGTTCGCTATTCTTGGCTCTGTGTTTCTGGGCGTGACCGGTGCCGAAGCGCTCTACGCCGACATGGGCCATTTTGGTCGCTTCCCCATTCAATTCGCTTGGCTGAGTTTTGTGCTACCCGCACTGCTGCTGAACTATCTTGGACAAGGCGCGCTCATTCTATCGCAACCTGAAGCAGTAAATAATCCCTTCTTTCTCCTCGCGCCGGAATGGGCTCTGCTTCCACTGGTCATTCTCTCGACAGTTGCGACAGTCATTGCAAGTCAGGCCGTGATTACCGGCGCGTTCTCAATTGTCCGGCAGGCCATTCAGCTTGGCCTGCTGCCGCGCCTCGAAATCACCCACACATCGGCGACGCAGGAAGGCCAGATTTACATCGGTCGCATCAATCGTCTGTTGCTAATCGGCGTGTTGCTGCTGGTTATCGCCTTCAAGGGCTCGTCAGCGCTCGCCTCGGCTTACGGCATCGCCGTAACCGGCACGATGGTGGTGACGACGTCACTGGCGTTTGTCGTGGTTTGGCGCAAATGGAAGTGGCCTTTATGGGCAGCGTTACTGCTCATAACTGGTTTTCTCGTGATAGATCTCGCCTTCCTCGCCGCCAATCTCATGAAGGTGGTGGATGGCGGCTGGGTGCCGCTGGTGCTCGGCGGCTGTGTGATGATCGTGATGTGGACCTGGGTGCGCGGCACGCGATTGCTGGCGGAAAAAACCCATCGCGACTCGCTGCCGTTGATGGACCTCATCCATATGCTGGAAAAATCGAAGCCGACCCGCGTGCCGGGAACGGCGATCTTTCTGACCAGCGATCCCAATGTCGCGCCCACGGCGTTGATGCACAATCTCAAGCACAACAAGGTTGTGCACGAGCGGGTGCTGGTCATCTGCGTGAAAACCGAAAACCGGCCGCGCGTCGCGCCGGATCGACGTTTCGAGATCGAGAAGCTTTCCGGCGATTTCTACCGCGCCACCCTGCATTACGGCTTTATGGAAAGCCCGCGCGTGCCGGCGACGCTCGCCTCGATGCGCAAGGCCGGTCTGAAATACGACATCATGACCACGAGCTTCTTCCTCGGACGGCGCACGATCAAGGAAAGCCCATCTTCGGAAATGCCGGTCTGGCAGGACAAGCTCTATGTCGCGCTGACCAAGCAGGCGGCGAACGCCACGGACTTCTTCGCCATCCCCTCCGACCGCGTCGTCGAGCTGGGCGCGCAGGTGACGATCTAGCCGGCGCGCCAGACCGCCCCGGCGAACGCCGTGCGCCCGCCCGCTTCCCTGCCCGCTTGCCCGCCCCCGCCGAAAGGGGTGGACGCGAGACGGGCGAGGGACTAAGCCATCGCTCGAAAAGGGGCGGGGCAAGCCGCCGAACCGGAAAGACCGCAAAGCCTTATGACCACCCGCATCGACGCCCGTTTCAACGCTCTCAAGGCGCAGGGACGCGCCGCCCTCGTCACCTTCGTGATGGCCGGCGATCCGGACGCCGAAACCTCGCTCGCCCTGCTGAAAGCCTTGCCGGCTGCGGGCGCCGATGTGATCGAGGTCGGGATGCCCTTCACCGACCCGATGGCCGATGGCCCCGCCATTCAGGCCGCCGGCCTGCGGGCGCTGAAAGCCGGCATGACGCTGCGCAAGACGATCGCGCTGGTGAAGGCCTTCCGCGAAACCGACGCCGACACGCCGATAGTGCTGATGG
>JALRFG010000187.1 GCA_023253795.1 Methylocystis sp. | reverse complement strand
GAGATCGCGCCTGATCCAGCCTTTATTGGCACCGCCGGCTGGCGCGCTCGTGACGGTGAAATGCGTGATGCGCCGGCGCCTGTTGCGCCAAGCGCGGCCAAACCCGCGCCGGCGGACAAGGCGCAAAGCATGACGCCGTCGGCGCTTGTGCTCTCGCGACAGGCCGAGGCGCAGGCGACGAGCATTGATCGTTCCGCCTATGAAACCATTCTTTCGCTGAAACAGCTCGACGATTGGATCGCGCAGGCGCGCGCCGCCGGCGTGGTCGCTGTCGATACCGAGACAACCTCGCTCGACGCCATGCAATGCGAACTGGTCGGCGTTTCGATGGCGATCGCGCCCGGCCGCGCCTGTTACATTCCGCTGCAACATCGCGAAGCGGGTTCAGGAGATTTGTTTGGGGGCGCCGATCTCATCGCCGGGCAAATTCCGCTCGATCAGGCGCTGGCGCGGTTGAAGCCGCTGTTCGAGGACGACGCCGTTCTCAAGATCGCGCATAATATGAAATATGATCTGCTGGTCCTCGCGCGTTACGGCATTGCCGTCGCGCCACTGGAGGACACAATGCTGATCTCCTATGCGCTTGACGCCGGGCGCAATAATCATGGCTTGGATGAGCTGGCGCAGAAGCATCTTGGCCATGCGAATATTCCCTTTTCGGAGGTCGCCGGTTCGGGGCGCAGCTTTATCGGCTTTGCACGTGTGGCGCTGGATCGCGCCACAGAATATTCCGGCGAGGATTCGGATGTGACGCTGCGTCTGTGGCGCTTGCTGAAGCCGCGTCTGCCAGCCGAGCGCCGCGATCATGTCTATGAGACGTTGGAGCGGCCGATGGTCGCGACGCTGGCGGCGATGGAGCGGCGTGGTGTGATGATCGATCGCGCGATCCTTTCGAGCCTGTCCGGGGAATTCGCGCAGGATATGGCGCGGCTTGAGGCCGATATTTTTGAGATGGCGGGCGAAAGCTTCAATCTCGCCTCGCCCAAACAGCTGGGCGATATTCTCTTTGGCAAAATGGGTCTGCCCGGCGCCAAAAAAACCGCGACCGGCGCCTGGTCGACGTCCGCCAGCGTGCTGGAGGATCTTGCCGCCGAAGGCAATGATTTCTCCCGACGCATTCTCGATTGGCGCCAGTTGGCGAAGCTGAAAAGCACCTATGCCGACGCTTTGCCCGGTTTTGTGAATCCGCAAACCGGCCGGGTGCATACTTCCTATGCGCTGGCGTCGACGACGACAGGCCGGCTCTCGTCCTCCGAACCCAATGTGCAGAATATTCCGGTGCGCAATGAAGCCGGTCGCAAGATCCGCAAGGCTTTTATCGCCGCGCCGGGGCATGTGTTGATTTCGGCGGACTATTCGCAGATCGAATTGCGTCTTCTGGCGCATATCGCCGATATTCCGCAGCTCAAGAAAGCCTTTGCCGACGGAATCGATATTCATGCGATGACGGCGAGCGAGATGTTCGGCGTGCCGGTGAAGGATATGCCGGCCGATGTGCGACGTCGCGCCAAGGCGATCAATTTCGGCATTATTTACGGCATTTCCGCTTTCGGTCTCGCCAATCAGCTCGGCATTTCGCGTCAGGAGGCGGGCGATTACATCAAACGCTATTTCGAGCGCTTCCCCGGCATTCGCGATTATATGGAGGCGATGAAGAAACTGGTGCGCGAGCAGCAGGCGGTGACGACCATTTTTGGCCGCGTCTGCCATTTTCCGCGCATCGCTTCCGCCAATCCGTCGGATCGCGCTTTCTATGAACGCGCGGCGATCAATGCGCCAATTCAGGGCGCCGCCGCCGATATTATCCGTCGCGCGATGACGCGCATGGACGGCGCGCTGATCGATGCGGGGCTTTCAGCGCAAATGCTGCTGCAGGTACATGACGAATTGGTGTTCGAAGCGCCGGCTGCCGAGGCCGATGCGACCATCGCCGTGGCGCGCCGCATTATGGAGCAGGCGCCGGAGCCGGTTGTGCAAATGAGCGTGCCGCTGCATGTCGATGCGCGCGCCGCCGCCAATTGGGACGAGGCGCACTGACGCGCCGCATAGGCGAGGGCGTTAAAGTCCCTCGCGTGTAAAGGGCGGCGTTTCATCCGTCGGCGCCACAGGCGTTTCTGGCGCGCGCCAGAATTTTTCAAACACATAATGCAGCACGGCGAGCGCGCCGGTCTCCGCCAGCGCGATCTGCGCCGCGAGCCCGGAGTCCTGCCCGAAAGCGGCGACGACACCGAAGGTTGCGCCGCCGCCAACTGCGGCGAAAGCCAGCGTTTTGCCGAGCGATGTCGATGCCGGCGCGTTTGCGGCGGCAGGCGCAGCGACGCCTTCCATCGACGCGTAGCTGAGATCAGTCAGCGTCGGGGCCGAACGGCCCAGCGACGAGGTCACCGTCTTCACCATACCGACCGCCGCCGTTTCATTGGTGATGCGGTCGATGAGAATGAAACCGCCGGTTTCGCGATTGTCGATAAACGGATCGCAGGCGATCATGGTTTCGAGCGACAGGCTCGCTTCGCCGATTTCATTGAACTGCAGCGTTGCGCCCGGCTCCACCGGCGCGGCGAGGCCGGTTTCAATCTCGATCCGCGCATTGACGGTGGAGATCGTCGCCGCCGTGATCTTTGCGCCAATCTTGAGCAGATAGGTTTTGCCGACGACAAGCGGCTCGCGCACCAGCCACAGGATCTGCGCTTCGAGACGATCGCCGACTTTCGCTGGCGACACCGGCGAACACAGCATATCGCCGCGCGACACGTCGATTTCCTCGGCGAGGGTCAGCGTCACCGATTGCCCGGAGACGCCGCTTTCGAGATCGCCATCATAGGTGACGACGCGCGCGACGCGGGTGTCGCGTCCCGACGGCAGAATGCGCACAATATCGCCGGGTCGAATATTGCCGCCGCTGATAAAGCCGGAGAAGCCACGAAAATCGAGATTGGGCCGGTTCACCCATTGCACAGGATAACGGAACGGCGCGATGCGCGTCGTATCTTCCACCGCGACGCCTTCGAGATAGGTGAGCAGCGGCGGGCCCTTGTGCCAGGGCATTTTCGTGCTGCCATGCACGAGATTGTCGCCATCCTTGGCGACCAGCGGCGCGACATAAATCGAAGTGAAGCGCAAATGCTTGGCGAAGTCGCGGAAATCCTGCTCGATCTTGCGAAACACCTCTTCGCTGTAATCGACAAGATCCATCTTGTTGACGGCGACAACGACGTGTCTCACGCCAAACATCGAGGTGATGACGCTGTGACGACGGGTT
>JALRFG010000186.1 GCA_023253795.1 Methylocystis sp. | reverse complement strand
GCCGTTCTTGCGGAAAAAGGCGTTGTCATCGGGCTGCCAGACACGCTGCATCAGCGGCTTGCCGGTCAAAGCCTCGCGCAACTGGCGCGCCGATTTGTCGGCTTTCTCGGGCGTGTCGGCGTCGATGACGGCGACGATCAGATCGACGGTTTCCGGAAATTCCTTGTAGAGCCGGTTCTCGTTCTGACGCCAGGGCAGACTGGACGAGAACAGATTGACCGTGTCCGTATCGATCTGGAATTTGCCGACCGTTTCATAGGCGCCCGCCCCGCTCAGCGCGAGGGTGAAAAGCACCACAGTCCATGGCCATCGGAGACAGAAAGCGACCAGTTTCTCGAGCATTCTTTCCCCGATGCCTTTCCTCACGCGACGCCCGGCGACGAACGTCGACGCTTTTCGTTTTCAAATCACATGTTTCTCTATACAGGCGGCTTGCGTCGCGACAAAGGCGAAGGAGAGGCGCGACAATATGTCGCATATCGACGCGACCGCGCCAAATTTTTGTAAATAAAGGCTCTCCAGCTTGTGGCGCTTTACCCCAGCGCCGCAAGGCCGGGGAACGTCTCCAGCAACCAGAAAGACATTTCCTGCACGCCGCCGGTGAGAAAGGCGACGCCGGTCAGGATCAGCAGGACGCCGACGATTTTCTCGACCTTGCCGAAATGCCGGCGGAACTGCGCGACAAAGGCCAGAAAGCGCCCCATGGCGAAGCCGGCGATGAGGAAGGGCAGACCCAGGCCCAGCGAATAGACCGCCAGCAGCAAGGCCCCGCGCGCCACCGTCTCCTGCGCGCCGGCGACGGCCAGAATGGCGGCGAGGATCGGGCCGATGCAGGGCGTCCAGCCAAAGGCGAAGGCGAGCCCCATGACATAGGCGCCGAACAGGCCCATCGGCTTGGTGATCTCGGCGCGCTTCTCCCGGTAAAACAGGCTCACCCGCAGCACGCCCAGAAAGTGCAAGCCCATCAGAATGATGACCGCGCCGGCCAGCCAGGAAAGAATATGGAGATTGGCGCGGATCAGCGAGCCAAAGGCGCTGGCCGTCGCGCCCAGCGTCACAAACACCGTCGAAAAGCCGAGCACGAACAGCAGCGCCGACAGCCGCACGTCGCGCCGCGCCTCGGAGCGGGTCTCGATTTCGAGATCCTCCATGCTGACGCCGGCAAGATAGGTCAAATAGGGCGGCACCAGCGGCAAAACGCAGGGGGAAAGAAAGGAAAGCAGCCCCGCCGCCGCCGCCGCAGGAAGAGTAACGTCCGCCGACATTTTAACCTCGGGTCAAATTCGCTGCGCTTGTGCCACAGACAGCGCGCCCGCGCAAAATAAGCCGCGCCGTCTTTGCCTATTCCGTCGAACGCAACCACGAACCGTCAAAAGCGATCGGGGCGATAGGGCCGCGGATCGAGATAAGGCGTCTCTCCGACCATGAGCTCGGCGAGCAGCCGCCCTGTCGCCGGACCTAAAGTCAGTCCGTGATGTGCATGGCCGAAATCGAACCATAATCCCCGATGGCGCGGCGCCGCGCCTATCACCGGCAGCATATCCGGCAGACAGGGACGCGCGCCGCGCCAGGGCGCAGGATCGAGACGTTCGCGCAATCCCGGCAGCAGAGCGCGCGCCACCGGCTCGCATTTTTCAAGTTGCACAGGGGTCGACGGCGCATCGCGTCGCGCGAATTCCGCGCCTGTGGTTAGCCGCACGCCGCGCGCCATCGGCGCCAGCAGATAGCCGGTGTCGGCGTCGAGCGTCGGATGGTTCAGACTTACGCCCTCCGCCAGCGCATAATGCATGTGATAGCCGCGCTTCACGCCCAGCGGGATCGCGTAGTCGAGCGGCCGAAAGATCAGATCCGACCAGGGACCAAGCGCGACCACGACGTCGCGCGCCAGCACTGGCCCCGTGACGGCGTCAACGCG
The DNA here is from genome assembly GCA_023253795.1 of Methylocystis sp. GTDB lineage: Bacteria > Pseudomonadota > Alphaproteobacteria > Rhizobiales > Beijerinckiaceae > Methylocystis. The sequence continues at coordinate 1,407 of JALRFG010000186.1, read as the reverse complement.
CCAGCCATTGGCGTCGGCGGCAAGCGTGCGGGCGTCGCCTTCGACAAAACGTCCGCCACGCGCAAGAAACAAATCGAGATAGGCTTGCGACAACGCGCCGGGATCATAGACGCCCGCCGTATCGTGAAAATGCAGGGCGCCGCTCATCGGCGTGAGCGCCGGTTCGCGCTTGGCGAGCGCCGCCGTATCGAGAATATCGATATTGAGGCCGAAGCTGCGCAAATGCGCGACTCTCGCCGCGCCGGCGTCGAAACTGCGCGAAGATCGAAAGAGTTTGATCCAGCCGTCGTGACGAACCAGCGCCTGTGCGCCTGCGGCGTCGATGAGCGGCGCATGTTCGCTGAGGCTGTGCTCGATCAGCGGCCGAAACGCCGCAAAGCTTTGCGCCATCTGCGCCGGCGCAGCGGCGCGGAAATAACGCCACAGCCACGGCCCGACCTGGGGCAGCGCAGAAAAATGATAATGCGCCTCCGGCAAAAGATTGAAGGCGTATTTCGCCAGTCTCAGCGGATCGCGCGGGAAAAAATAGGGATAGATCGACGAACGCTCAATGAGCCCCGCATTGCCGAGACTCGTTTCCAACCCGGCGCCGGCGCAACGATCGAGCAACACGACATCGCGCCCGCGCGCTTGAAGATGCAAAGCCGCGCTGACGCCGACAATTCCTGCGCCGAGCACAACAACATCCGTTTTAGGCATTCATGGCTCCATTCATGCGCGCCCTCCCGAAGGCCGGATCACAGCATCATAAATAGAGACCCCAGCGCAGAAACGGGAGCCGGAACGAACAAGACTGAATAAATGGCCCCTTTGCCGCCGGCTGAACGCATGATTGACGGCCAAAAACCGGCCGGATTGACCCAGCGGCGCGAATTTGCGAACCGAACGGCCTACCCTTTTCCGGAGGCGTCGCCTCCTGCTCCTGCCGCGCGAGGCCCCATGATCCCCCGCTATTCCCGCAAAGAAATGACTCAAATCTGGGAGCCCCAGACGCGCTTCCGTATTTGGTTCGAGATCGAGGCCTATGCCTGCGAGGCGCTCGCCGAGCTTGGCGTGATCCCGAAAGAGAGCGCCAGAAACATCTGGGACAAGGCCAACGACGTCACCTTCGACGTCGAGCGCATCGACGAGATCGAACGCGTCACCAAGCATGACGTCATCGCCTTTCTGACTCATCTCGCCGAATTCATCGGCCCCGACTCGCGCTTCGTGCATCAGGGCATGACCAGCTCCGATGTGCTCGACACCTGCCTCGCCGTACAACTCGCGCGCGCCGCCGATCTGCTGATCGCCGATGTCGACGCCTTGCTCGCGGCGATCAAGAAGCGCGCCTATGAGCACAAGCTCACGCCGACCATCGGCCGCTCGCATGGCATTCACGCTGAGCCGGTCACCTTCGGCCTTAAA
>JALRFG010000185.1 GCA_023253795.1 Methylocystis sp. | reverse complement strand
GACAAGGACTACGCGCTGGATCGAGGCATGATTCCACTGGGTAGTTGCACCATGAAACTCAACGCCGCCACTGAGATGGAGGCCGTCAGTTGGCCAGAGTTCAGCGCACTACATCCCTTTGCGCCCGCTGAAGACGTCCAGGGTTATTTGGTCATGATGTCTCACCTCGAAACCTGGCTCCAGGAATTGACCGGCTATGACTCGATTTCTTTGCAACCCAATGCCGGAAGTCAGGGCGAATACGCCGGTCTTCTTGCCATTCGCGGTTACCACCTCTCGAGGGGTGATGATCACCGCACGATTTGCCTGATTCCCTCGAGTGCGCATGGAACCAATGCTGCGAGCGCTGTTCTTGCGGGGATGCAGGTCGTCGTGGTCGCCTGCAAAGACAACGGCGATGTCGACATCGACGATGTCATGGCCAAGCGTGGCTCGAAGTCCGGCAGCGTGTGGCGCTGGGCGAACTTGTTCCAGGGACACGCCAATTGACAGTCGTCGCATCCATAGATTCGGTTGCCCATCAAGGGCCGCCACACGGGATCGATGGGCCCGCTGTGCTCAATGGTGAGATAAGAAATGCAGCGTCGCGCATCGAGCCGATAGGGAGCCGGAAACGCCTGTGTGGGGCAAATGTCGAGACAGGCGCGGCACTGGCCGCAGTGATCGTTTTCCGGCGCATCAGGCGCAAGTTTTATCGTTGTGAAAATCGCGCTAAGAAACAGCCACGACCCAAAATCACGCGACACGAGATTGGTGTGTTTTCCCTGCCAGCCCAATCCGGCAACCTGCGCCAGCGGCTTCTCCATCACCGGCGCCGTATCGACGAATACTTTTACGTCGCCGTCGCCGGCCCGTTTCAGCAGAAAGGCGGCAAGTTCCTTGAGTCGTCCTTTGATGAGGTCATGATAATCGCGATGGCGCGCGTAGACGGAAATCGCCGCGTCGTCGCGTTGCGTGAGCGCCGCGCGCGGATCGACGGCGGGGCCGTAATTGACGCCGAGCATGATGACGCTATGCGCTTCCGGCCATAAAACTTTCGGATCGGCGCGACGCGCGACGGTCTCCGCCATCCACTCCATCTCGCCCTGTGCGCCATCCGCCAGCCAGGCGCGCAATCGTTCGCCGGTTTCGGACGGCAGATGCGCGGGCGTGATGCGGCAGAGATCAAAGCCAAGCGCGCGCGCATGTGCGCGCAGCGCATCTTCCAGCGCTGGTTTTTGTGCGCGGCCCGACGATTGGGCGCGCGGCGAAGAGTCTGGCGGCATCACGATTTCCGGCGCCTTGATTGCTCCGCCAGTTTAGCAGGGAAGCCGGGCGGAAACATTGGCTCTGCGCGGGCTAGAAGTCGATTTCTGCATAATGCGGCGCCGGCGCCATGCCCGGAACCCGGTCAGCGAGCAGCGACCGAAACGCCGGTCGTGATTTGATGCGCTGATACCATTCCTTCGCCGCCTCATGTTCGCTCCAGGGCGCGTCGTCCAGATAATCGGCGCAGGAGAGATGCGCGGCGGCGGCGAAATCGGCATAGGTCAGTTGATCGCCGGCAAGCCAGCGCCGCAGCCCTGCGAGCGCATCAATGTAGCGCATGTGATGACGCATATTGGCGCGCGCCGCGCGCACTGCGTCCATATCCGGCGCGCCGCCTTGCGGCGAATGACGCTTGAAGATTTTTTCCTGCACCAGCCAGCTTGTCGCCTCGGCGTCGCATTTGATGGTGAACCATTCGACCAGCCGTCGAACCTCAACGCGCGCTTGCGGATCGGTCGGCATGAGGCGTCGTGGCCCCATCGCCGCGCCGCCGATGTCGTCGATATATTCCATGATCACCGAAGCACCGGGCACGACCGTTCCATCGTCATCAATCAAAACCGGCGTGCGGCCGGCGGGATCGAGCGCCAGAAGTTCCGGACGGCGATCGGCGATGCGCTCTTCAACAAGCTCGATCGGAACGCCATATTCGCCGAGAACGAGACGCACGAAGCGCGACTGCGGACAGAAGGGATGATGATGGAGAACAGGCATGGTGTGTTTCGTTCAGGAGACGGGACGTCCGCCGCCGCTTTCGCTATGATGGTGGTCAGGATAAGCGCCGCCCGCCTTGCGGGCGGAAACGGCGGCCGTCCGATTGCGGCCTTGAGAATCAGGGATATGGCATGATTCGTCGATTTTTCGCACTCTCTCTCGCGCTCGTTTTTGGCGGCGGTCTGGCGAGCGCGGCGCAGGCCGAACCGCTGAAGGATTCGGTGCCGAGCGTCTCGGTGATCGGCGAGGCGACCGAGGAGGTCGCGCCCGATCAGGCGACGCTGCATTTCGGCGTCGTGACCGAGCGACCGACGGCGGCGGAGGCGGCGAACGAAAACGCCCGCGTCGCCGCGACAATCCTTGACGAGTTGAAGACGCTTGGCGTCGTCGACGCCGATGTGCGCACTCAGGGCGTCACGCTGACGCCGGTCACCAATGAGGAGCGCGATCCGAAAGGCAAAATGATCGCGGTCAAAAAACAATATGTGGCCCGCAATGATCTCAGCGTTCGGGTGCGCGACATTCAGCGCGTCGGCGACATCGCCGGACGGCTGATCGACAAGGGCGTCAATCATCTTCAGGGCGTGGACTATGATTATTCAGAGCCCGAAGCGAAGATGGATGAGTTGCGCGCCAAAGCCGTGAAGGACGCCGAGCGCCGCGCCCGGGTCTACGCCGAGGCGGCGGGACTGCGGCTGTCGCGCGTGCTGGAGATTCGTCCGGCCGACGATGGTGCGCCCTTTCCGCGTCCCTATGCGATGAAGGCGGCCGCTGCGCCTATGGCCGATGGCGCGCCGCCGATGCGTCCGGGCGTGCAGCGGATCAGCGCCCGCGTCAGCATGGTCTGGGCGCTATCGCATTAAGCGGCGCGCTCAGCCGCGTCCGCGATAACCCGGCACGCCCTGTTCGGGGAGCCACAGGCCTTCGGGCGGGGCGCCGGTCTGCCAGAACACGTCGATCGGAATGCCGCCGCGCGGAAACCAGTAGCCGCCAATCCGCAGCCAGCGCGGCTTCATCGCCGCGACGAGATCGCGGCCGATGCGGACGGTGCAATCCTCGTGAAAGGCGCCGTGATTGCGGAAGCTGCCGAGATAGAGCTTCAGCGCTTTCGACTCGACCAGCCAGTCGGCGGGAACGTAATCGATCACGAGATGCGCGAAATCCGGCTGGCCGGTCACCGGGCACAGCGAGGTGAACTCCGGCGCGGTGAAGCGCACCAGATAGGTTTCGCCCTTGTGCGGATTAGGCACGAGATCGAGCTCGGCCTCGTCGGGGGAGGCGGGCAGCGCCGCCATCTTGCCGAGCAG
>JALRFG010000184.1:1623-3334 GCA_023253795.1 Methylocystis sp. | reverse complement strand
GCATGTTCGCGACATTCGTGATCACGACAGGAGAGCCTATTCGCGCGCCAGCCGTTCCGCAAAACGCGCTCGTGCGCGAGATGGACGGGTCCATCACCGCATGGACGACAACGGATCGCAAACATTTCATTCGCCGCCGGGTTTCTCCCGGCGCGCGACAGAATAATCTGGTTGAAATCAAATCAGGCCTGACGCCCGGCGAACAACTCGTTAGCGATGGCGCGATTTTTCTCAGCAATCAGGTCGCCATCAGCGCCATGGAATGAATCTGCACAGAAATGGAGCCCAGCATTTATGACCCGCCCGCCGCATTCAATCCTTCCGGAAAAGTGACGTAGCGAACGATGCCGCCACTTCGTCAATGGGAACGCTTTGATAATCGCGCCATGCTGGTTTTGGCGAGCGTTCTCGGCGTGCTTGTGTTGATGGTGCTCTGGTTTCTGATCAGCGGCCCGAAGCATCAGCACGCCGAGCTCGCTTTTCGTCTTCCCAAGCGCAGCACCATCGACAATGTGATCGAGCTGGATGAGCAGCAAGCGCGCGCACTCAAACTGGTGATCGTCTCCGAACAGGATTTTCAGAAGGAAGTGCGCTCCTTTGGCGGCATAGATTTCGATCAGAACCAGACCGTGGTGATTTACGCGCATTATCCCGGCCGTATTCTCGACGCGCAGCCCAATGTCGGGGATTTCGTCGAAAAGGACCAATTCCTGTTTTCCATGCAGAGTCCGGACCTTCTGGTGGCGGAGACAGCCCTGATCGCCAGCGCCGGCGCCAATGTTCTGCAGGACAAAACCCTGCGCCGCGCGCAGGAGATGATCCGGATTGGCGGCATTTCGCAAATGGCGCTGGATCAGGCGGTCTCCAGCCAGCAGACCGCGCAGGGCTCGATCGTCACCGCGCGCAATACGCTCAAGACCTTTGGCAAGACCGATGCGGAAATCGACGCCCTCATCGCGGAGCGTCGCGCCGACGCCGCCCTCATCGTCAAAAGTCCGATCGCCGGCGTGGTTGTGTCGCGCGCCGCCGCTCCCGGACTTTTCGTCCAGCCCGGCGCGACGCCCGCCCCCTACACCGTTTCCGACACCTCGACCTTATGGCTCTACGCCAATGTGATCGAGGAGGAGGCTCCCCTCATCCGGGTCGGCCAGAAGGTCGAGGCGCAGGTGGCCGCTTTTCCGGACGCCATTTTTTACGGCAAAATATCCGTCGTCAGCGCCTCGCTCGATCCCACCACCCGCCGGCTCGCCGCCCGCTGCGAAATCGCCGACCCGAGCCATATGCTGCGCGCCGGCATGTTCGCCAATCTGACCATCAAGATCGGCGACGTCTATCGCGCCCCTGCGGCGCCCGCCAGCGCGATCTATCGGGAAGGCGATGGCGAACTCACCGTATGGACCACCAAGGACGACCGGCGGTTCTCCCGCAAATTCGTCAAAACCGGCGAAAGCCGGGATGGCTTCGTTCAAATCCTCTCGGGCCTCAAACCCGGCGACAAGGTTGTCAGCGATGGCGGCCTGATATTAACGAAACGCGATCAGGCCCTTTCCCTTCATCACTATCACTGAGCATCGCCAGTCCGGGAGCAAATTTTGTTCAAGAGCCTGATTGTCTTCGGACTAACCCGCCGCGCGATCATCGTGATCGGCGTGCTGACTTTTATCGGAGTCGGCATCGCGGCGTTTTTCCGATTAAACATCGAGGCCTATCC
>JALRFG010000184.1:0-1613 GCA_023253795.1 Methylocystis sp. | reverse complement strand
ATCATCGTGATCGGCGTGCTGACTTTTATCGGAGTCGGCATCGCGGCGTTTTTCCGATTAAACATCGAGGCCTATCCCAATCCCGCGCCCGTCATCATCGAAATCACCGCGCAGTCTCCCGGACTGTCGGCGGAGGAGATGGAGAAATACTATACGGTGCCATTGGAGACGGCGCTGTATCCGGTGCCAAACATCACCAATATCCGAACGACCTCGTTTTACGGACTGACGTGGGTTCAGGTCACTTTCGCCTATGGCGTGGATTATTATTTCGCCTATACGCAGACAGCTCTGGCCCTGCAGCAAAACGCCAAACTCCCCAATGGCGTCAAACCTGTCATTCAGCAATCCGCGCTGGTGGGCGAGGTCTATCGCTATCAGGTCGTCGGCCCGAAAGACTTTGGCCTGACCAATCTCAGAAGCGTTCAGGACTGGATCATCGCCCGCCGGCTGATGACGGTGCCCGGCATCGTGCAGATCAACTCCTGGGGCGGCACGATCAAGCAATTCTCGGTGGAAGTCGATCTCCAGAAGCTCGACGCCTATAATGTCACCGTCCCGCAGATCATCGCCGCACTGAATAATGCGAACATCAACGTCGGCGGGCGCGAAATCCAGTTCGGGCAACAGTCCGTCAATATTCGCGGCATCGGGCAGATTGATGACGGCGGCGGCCAGAATCTTCTCAAGGGCTACCACACGAGCGACATCGAAAATGTCGTTCTGACCCAGACCAATGGCGTGCCGGTTCAGATCAAAAACGTCGCGCGCGTCTCAGTGGGCAATGTGCCGCGACTGGGCGTGCTCGGCCGGGATCATGACGACGATGTTGTGACCGCCATCATCGTCATGGGCCGCACACAGCACACCAATGAAATCCTGCCCAGGATCGAAACAGCCATCAACGACATCAATCACGATGGCAGCCTGCCGGAAGGCGTCAAGCTCGTGCCGTTCTATGATCGCGGCGCGCTTGTCGGCGTGACCACCCACACCGTGCTGCATAATCTGGTGTTTGGCTGTTTGCTGGTGTTTTTCATCCAGTGGATTTTCCTGGGCGACTTACGCAGCGCCATCATCGTCGGCGCCAACATCCCCTTCGCGCTGATGTTCGCCGTCATCCTGCTTGTCTCGCAGGGTGAAGACGCCAATCTTCTGTCTGTCGGCGCTGTGGATTTCGGCATCATCGTCGATTCCGCCGTTATTCTCGTTGAAAATATCTTTCATAATTTTCAGGCGAAGCGCGATAAGCGTACGGAGCTTCTCCAGCATCTCGCCGAAGGTTTTTGGGGCGCGGACCCTTCTGCGCCAACAGCGGCCGCCGGTAGTTCCCGGCGCTGGACGGATCGTTTGCGGCTGATCATGATCAGCTCGCTCCAAGTGGATCGCGCCGTTCTATTTACCGCGATCATCACCGTCACGGCCTTTCTGCCGCTCTTCACCATGACGGGCGTCGAAGGACAAATCTTTGGTCCGATGGCGCGCACCTACGCCTATGCCCTGTCGGGCGCGCTCTTCGCCACCTTCACGGTGACGCCGGTGCTGGCGTCGATCGTGTTGCCGGAGAAGGTTGAGGAAGTTGAAACGACTTTCGTGCGCTGGCTGCGCAACAT
>JALRFG010000183.1 GCA_023253795.1 Methylocystis sp. | reverse complement strand
CCAAAGCTCGGGTCAGGCGGCCATCGGCGGGCAATCGCCGGGCGCCGCCGCCAATGGCGCGGCGCTGGGCAGCGCCGTTCTGGGCACGGGCCTAGGCGCCGCCTCCGGCGCGTTGATTGGCGCGGCGGCGGGCAATCGGCCGGGAACCGGCGCGGCGATTGGCGGGGGCGCCGGCATGTTGCTGGGCAGCGCCGTCGGCTCCGGACAATCCGCGCAGGCGGGTGGCGCCATTCAGTCGCGCTACGACACGGTCTACGCGCAATGCATGGCGGCGAAAGGCCATAAGGTTGGCGCCTCGACGATGGCGACGCCTGTCTTTGTCGCGCCGGCTCCTGTCTATTCGGCGGCTCCCTATCCCTATTATTAAGTCGTCGACGCGGCGCGAACTGGAATGAAGCGGCTTTCCGTGCGTTTGTCGCGGGGGGCCGCTGGCAGATTAATCGCGGCTGAATGTTTTCAAACTTGATTTTCGGCGACTTTCAAATAGTAAAATCCCTGAAGGCCAAGGGAGATTTTTTTAATGAGCGGCGAATTTAGCAAGCTTTCCGACCTCGAACTCGTTTCTCTGATCCATCGCACACAGCAGGAAATCGAGCAGCGAAAGGAGTCTGGCAAGGAACGGCTGCGTGCCGAAATTGAAGAGAAACTCAAAATGTTTGGTTTTGAGCTCAACGATATTTTTCCTGAAACCGCCAAAAAAGCCCGCAAAACGTCTAGCCGGAATGCGGATGAGGAACGCAAACCTGCGCGCGCTAAATTTAAAAATCATGCGAGCGGGGAAACATGGTCGGGACGTGGCCCAAGACCGCCGCAATGGGTCAAGGACATCATGCGCGCTCGCGGTTGGGAAAGCCTGGAGCAGTTTAAAGCCTGCGAGGAATTCCATTCGCAAGACTAGGCGAGAAGGACTCATCAGAACATTCCCCGACTGGTTGCGGATGAGCGGCTAAGGCGTTGGGAACAGGAAATGACAAAGCGCGCGAGGAAAAATCCTCGCGTGTTTTTTTGTCATGCACGCCTCTCGGCGTTGACGAGCGCATTTAACACCGATGATGAGATAAACACGTCAGGGCTGTTTTTTTGAGTTGCAGCACGCAACGGTTGTTAAAAGTCTAAGAATTTATATGACTTCTGTATATTTTACTTGTCGCATGACGAATTTCTGCGACGCTTTGTTGACAATTAAATGATTAGTCATTTATGATGTAATAAATGGTGCCTTCGCTGGCCTAAACCTTTTCACAATCGTGGGTTGCGGCAAAATATTGCATTATTAGTGTTTTATCCTTGTATAGGACTTCTACATAAAACCGGTGTGTGGACACGTTCAAGACGCGAGAGGGGGCGTTTTGTGAATTTCATGACTATGACAATGAGTGATCGGCTCAAGAAAGCCCGTGTCTCTGCGGGTTTTTACAAAGCGAGCGACGCCATCAACAAATTTGGCTGGAAGGCCTCGACCTATCGCGCGCATGAAAGCCGGCAGAACCAGTTCGACGCCACCACGGCGTTGAGCTATGCCCGCGCCTATGGCTTCAACGCCGGCTGGCTGCTCACGGGCGAGGGTGACATGGCCGTGCGTTATGCCGAGCCGTCGTCGCGATCATCAGCGCCGGCGATGCGTCTTCAGGAGCAGGAGACACGCTATAACGCGCTCATTCCAATCAAGGGCGTCGTCGCTTCCGGCGTCTGGCTGGAAGAGCGGGTGCTTTCCGATTCCAATGAAAACTTTCGCCCGAGCCCTTTTCCTGCTGATCCGGCCTATCCGGTTGAGGCGCAATATGATTTCACGGTTGGCGGGGCGGCGGCGATCAATAAGATCGCTCAGACCGGTGATAATCTCCGCTGCGTGGATTTGCAGGCGTCCGGGCTGGAGGCCGCGGATGGCGATCTGGTCGTTCTGGAGCGCCGCGCCAGCAATGGACTGGTCGAGTTGAGCGTGCGCCGCATGCAACGCCTCAGCGAAACCACCGAACTCTGGCCCGAGTCGACGGATCCGATGTGGCGTTCCGCCATTGTCGTGACCAATGGCCTGTCCGGCGAGGGGCTGGAAACGCGCGTGCAGGCGAAAGTGATCTGGAAGTATATGTAAGTATAAGCCGTTCGCCATATTTGGCGGCGGGTGAGGAGATGGGGCGTGCGTCCTTTAAACCACGGGCTCTGTCTGGTTATTCAAATTTGACTTCATTTGATTATGGGCTATTCGTCCCCGACGAGAGAGCCAGACTTTCTCTTCATTAGAGACTTCCGCGCCTCATTCTGCGCGACGACTGACCCCAGAGCCCCCGCGTGACCGCTTCACATTCTCCTGCTGCGCCGCTGAGCGCTCTATCCTCCGGGCCGCTTTCCGGACGCGTGCGTCCGCCAGGCGACAAATCCGTTTCGCACCGCGCCATGATTTTTGGACTGCTGGCGGTGGGCGAAACCCGGATCGAGGGCTTGCTGGAGGGCGAGGATGTTTTACGCACCGCCGACGCCTGCCGGGCGTTAGGCGCCCGGGTTGTCCGCCACGGGCAGGGAAGCTGGAGCGTTTGGGGCGCAGGGCTGGGGTCGCTGGTTCAGCCGGCCGATACGCTGGATTTTGGCAACGCCGGCACCGGATCGCGCCTGATGATGGGCGTGGTGGCGGGGCATCCGATCGTTGCGCGCTTCGATGGCGACGCCTCGCTGCGCAAGCGGCCGATGAAACGCATTCTCGATCCGCTGGCGCAGCAGGGCGCGCAGGTGCTGGAGCAGGCCGAAGGCGGCCGACTGCCGCTGGTGCTGGCGGGCGCCGCGGAAGCCCTGCCGGTTGAATACAAAACGCCGGTCGCCTCGGCCCAGATCAAATCGGCTGTATTGCTCTGCGGGCTGAATTCGCCGGGCCGCACCGTGGTGATCGAGGCGGAAGCGTCGCGCGACCATACGGAAAAAATGTTGACCCACTTCGGCGCCAAGGTGAAAAGCGAACCGCATGGCGCCCATGGCCGCAAGATCACACTCGAAGGTCGCCCGGAACTCACGGCGCGCCCGGTGATCGTTCCCGCCGATCCGTCCTCCGCGGCTTTTCCGCTGGTCGCGGCGTTGATCACGCCGGGCTCGCAGGTGACGATCGACGGCGTGATGACCAATCCGCTGCGCAGCGGGCTGCTGACGACATTGCAGGAGATGGGCGCCGACATCACGCTGGAGAACCGGCGCGAGGAGGGCGGTGAGGAAGTCGCCGACGTGGTCGCCCGTTATTCGACGCTGCATGGCGTCGACGTGCCGGCCGAACGCGCGCCGTCGATGATCGATGAATATCCCGTTCTCGCCGTCGCCGCCGCTTTCGCCAAAGGCGAGACGCGGATGCGTGGT
>JALRFG010000182.1 GCA_023253795.1 Methylocystis sp. | reverse complement strand
CACCGATATGGGCCAGATGCAGGAGCGCATCACGACGACGACCAAGGGTTCGATCACCTCGGTGCAGGCGATTTACGTCCCGGCCGACGACTTGACCGACCCGGCGCCGGCCACCTCCTTCGCGCATCTTGACGCCACGACCGTGTTGTCGCGTTCGATCGCGGAAAAGGGCATTTATCCGGCGGTCGATCCGCTCGACTCGACCTCGCGCATGCTCGACCCGCGCGTCATCGGCGAGGAGCACTACAACGTCGCCCGCCAGGTGCAGCAGATCCTCCAGCGCTACAAGGCGCTGCAGGACATCATCGCCATTCTCGGCATGGACGAGCTCTCGGAAGAGGACAAGCTCGTCGTCGCGCGCGCCCGCAAGATCGAGCGCTTCCTGTCGCAGCCGTTCCACGTCGCCGAAGTCTTCACCGGTTCGCCGGGCAAGCTCGTCGCGCTGGCCGACACGATCAAGGGCTTCAAGGGCCTTGTGAACGGCGATTACGATCACCTGCCGGAAGCCGCCTTCTACATGGTCGGCAACATCGACGAGGCGATCGAAAAGGCCGCCAAGCTCGCCAAGGAAGCGGCGTAAGAATAGCGGCGGGCCCTTTCCGGGCCCGCTTTTTCGCGGGCGTGCCGCTTTTGCGGCATGCGCAATCCGGGTGTGAGCGCGCAGGCGCTCCCTCGACAGTCATTAATCGGAAAGCATCATGGCCGCATTCCACTTCGAACTCGTCTCCCCCGAGAAGCTGCTGTTTTCGGGCGAGGTCGACTCCGTGGTCGCGCCCGGCGCCGAGGGCCAGTTCACGGTGCTCAAGGATCACGCCCCGGTGATGACGACGCTGAAATCCGGCGTAGTCACGGTCGCCAGTGAGGGCAAAGTCGAGAAGCTCTTCGTGCGCGGCGGCTTCGCCGATGTGAGCGCGGCGGGTTTCACGATTCTGGCCGAGCAGGCGACGCCGCTCGCCGATATTGATCCGGCGAAGCTTGAGGCCGACATCAAGGATGCGCGCGAGGATCTCGCCGACGCCAAGGCCGATGATGCGCGTCACGCCGCCGCCGAGAAGCTTGCGCAGCTTGAAGACATGCGCGCTGCGCTGAACTAAAGCGCTGCGCATATATAACAAAATTTCCAGATTTACTCCGGCGACGCTTCTGGCGGCGCCGGCTTTAGCTCCGCCGCGATGATGTCGCCGCGGCGTTCTTTCGCTGAAAATTCCGCGCGCCCGGCCGCCACAGATTCGATCATGTGGCCGATCTTCGGATTGCGCGACATAATCGTGCGCAGGTCATAGGCGTCGAGCACCAGAAGCTTGGTTGGTTCCGTCGACCGAACATTCGATGATCGCAGCGTGTTGCGCAGTAAAGCGACTTCGCCGAAAAACTGCCCCTCGCCGAGACGCATATCCTGATCCGGCAGGGAAATCTCCACTTCGCCCTCGGCGATAAAATACATCGAATGCGCAATTTCGCCGCGACGCGCGATCAATGCGCCGCTGGGAAAAGATTGGGCCCGCAGATAACGCATGATCTCGGCGATGCTGTTGGCGTCGAGGCCATGGAATAGCGGCACGCGCGACAGCATGCTCCAGGTGACGACAAATTCGCGGCGGTGAATCTCTTCAGAAAAAGCGGTGGCGACAATGCCAACCGGCAGGCCCAGCATCACATAGCCTGTGACCATTGTGACCGAGGCGATCAGCCGGCCCACCAAGGTCACCGGCGTCACATCGCCATAGCCCAGCGTCGTGATGGTGACGATCGCCCACCACATCGCGTCCGGGATAGAGCCGAATTTTTCCGGTTGCACGTCATGCTCGGCGAGATGCATCGCGGTGGCTGAAAATAAAACACAGCCAAAGAGAATGATGCTCGATGCGAGCAGGGCGCGCTTCTCCGCTTCCAGCACGGCAATAATCGTGCGCATGCCGGCGGAATAGCGCGCCAGTTTGAAAAAACGCAGCAGCCGCAGAAACAGCAGCACGCGCAAATCGGCGTTGGTGACATAGGAAAGATAAAAGGGAATGATCGACACAAAATCGATGATCGACCATCCGGATATGAGATAGCGCCAGCGCGCCGTCCAGGGGCCAGCGCCCGAATAGGGCGCGTGTTCCGGCGCGCTCCAGAGTCTCAGCAGATATTCAATCGTAAAGGCGCCGACCGCGACATATTCGACGATTTCGAAGTATCGATCATATTCCTCATCATATTCCGGCACCGACTGAAGAATGACCGCGGCGACCGAAACAATGACCAGCGCGACCAGCGCGGTATGAATGAAGCGCGACAGCCGGTCGTGACCGGCGCCATCGAGAAGATGATAAACCCACCATCGCAACCCATGTTCGCGATGCGGGGACGCGTCGCTCATCAGGCAGCCTTGTTGGCGAGCGCGTCGCCGATGGCGGCGAGCGCGGCGTCGATGGCGGCGGCGTCCGGGCCGCCGGCCTGAGCAAGATCGGGACGTCCGCCGCCGCCTTTGCCGCCAAGCTTTTCGGCGGCGATGCGCACGAAATCGACGGCGCTGAGTTTGCCCGTGAGGTCGTCGGTAACGCCAACCACAATGCCCGCTTTGCCGTCGGCGGCGGCGCAGGCGATGGCGACGACGCCGGAGCCAAGCGATTTCTTGGCCTCGTCGACCAGGGATTTCAGATCTTTGGCGTCAACGCCTTCAACGGCGCGCAGCATCACCTTGACGCCGCCAATCTCGCGAACATCGGCGGCTGCGTCTTTGCCCGCGCCGCCGCCCATGGCGAGTTTGCGTTTGGCGTCAGCGAGTTCGCGCTCAAGTTTTTTGCGTTCGTCGAGCAGTTGCGCGAGGCGCGCCGGCGCTTCATCAATCGGCGCGCGGATCAGGCCGGCGATGTCGTGCAGGGCGCGCGATTGCGCGACAAGCTGGTGGCGGGCGCCTTCGGCGGTGCGCGCCTCAATGCGGCGCACGCCGGCGGCGACGGCGCCTTCGCCGACAATTGCGATCAAGCCGATATCGCCGGTGCGCGACACATGGGTGCCGCCGCAGAGTTCCACAGAGAAAGGATGATGCACGCCCGGATCGGGACGTCCCATCGACACGACGCGCACTTCATCGCCATATTTCTCGCCAAACAATGCGCGTGCGCCGGAGTTGATGGCCTCTTCCTGCGCCATCAGCCGCGTATCGACGGACGCATTGTCCTGCACGATTTCATTGGCGAGGGTTTCGACGCGCGCCAGCTCTTCGTCGGTGAGTGGTTTGGGATGCGTGAAGTCGAAACGCAGGCGTTCGGGCGCGACCAGCGAGCCCTTTTGCGCGACATGATCGCCCAGCACCTGACGTAGCGCTTCGTGCAGAATATGCGTCGCCGAATGATTGGCGCGCACG
>JALRFG010000181.1 GCA_023253795.1 Methylocystis sp. | reverse complement strand
GCCAGCGGCCTCGATCAGCCCTCCGGCCTCGCCTTTTATCCGCCGGGGCCGAACCCCGAATATCTCTATGTCTCAACCGAAACGCGGATACTCCGCTTTCGCTATCGCGCCGGCGATCTGCGCGCCACAACGCCGTCCGAAACCATCATCGACGGTTTGCCGAAAGACGGTCACATCACCCGCGACATCGCCTTCTCGCATGACGGCGTGACGCTTTATGTCGCGGTCGGTTCGAAAACCAATGTCGCGGAAGGGATAGCCGAACCATCGCCGGCCGAACGCGAGAAATTATCCGGCGTCGGCGCCGTGACGGGTCCGGATCGCGATCGCGCAACCGTTCTAGCCTTTAACCCGCAGGGCGGCGACAGACGCGTCTTCGCCACAGGTTTGCGCAATTGCGCGGCGCTCGCGCTCAAGCCAGCGTCCAATGATGTGTGGTGCGCGGTTAACGAACGCGACATGCTTGGCGACGATCTGCCGCCCGATTATGCGACATCCGTGAAAGACGGCGGCTTTTATGGCTGGCCGTGGTTTTATATTGGCACGCACCACGACCCGCGTCATCCGACGGCGCGCGCCGATCTGGCCGAAAAGGTTCTCACGCCGGATGTGCTGCTGCCGCCGCATGGCGCGCCAGTTAGCATCGCCTTCTATGACGGGGCGCAATTCCCCGCCGAATTTCAGGGCGACGCCTTTGTCGCTCTGCATGGCTCCTGGAACCGCTCACACAAGGTCGGCTACAAGATTGTTCGACTGAAGTTCGACCATGGCGCGCCGACCGGCCGGTTTCAGGATTTCCTGACCGGCTTTGTTCTCGACGAAAACCGCATCGCTGGGCGTCCCTCCGGCCTCGCGGTTCTGCCTGATGGATCCTTGCTTGTGGGCGAGGATGGCAACGGGATCTTGTGGAAAGTCAGCTACGATAAAAAAGTGAGGCGCGACGTCTCTGGCCTTTTTCATCCGGCGCGATTAATCCGACACCGCAACATGCGCATGTGAAAGGTTCAAGACGTGACAACAGGCGGCGCCGCGCCAGCTTCTTCATCGCCGGACAATGTCGACGGGCGGCGGGTGATCGCCAAAGTGCGACGTCGACTGCTGCCGTTTCTGGCCGTTTGTCTCGTCGCCAACTACCTTGATCGCGTCAACATCGGCTTCGCCGCTTTGCTGATGAACAAGGATCTGGGTCTGTCGCCACTTGTCTTTGGTCTGGGCTCCGGGATTTTCTTTTTCAGTTACGCCGCTTTTGAGGTGCCCAGCAATTACATGCTGGAACGCTTTGGCGCGCGCGTGTGGATCGCGCGCATTCTGCTGAGCTGGGGCGTCGTCTCCGGCCTGATGGCGATCGCCTGGAACGAGGCGAGCTTTCTTGTCCTGCGTCTGTTGCTGGGGCTGGCCGAAGCCGGCTTTGTTCCCGGCGTCGTGCTGTATCTCACCTACTGGATGCCGCACGCCTATCGCGCGGTCGCCCTGAGCGGCTTCATGCTGGCCATTCCGGTGTCCAGCGTGATCGGCGCGCCAATATCGGGCTTCATTCTCGAATTCATGCAGAATGTCGGCGGCGTGAAAGCCTGGCAATGGCTGTTTCTGATCGAGGCCCTGCCCTCAATCATGCTTGGCGTGATGGCCTACTTCTGGTTGACCGACCGCCCGGCGCAGGCGGAATGGCTCCCGCCGTCTGAACGCAAATGGTTGCAGGAAACCCTTGATGCGGAACGCGCTGCGCATCCTGAAGCCGCCGCCCACGCCAGCCTGAAAACGCTGCTCACCCGCGATGTGCTGTTGCTCAGCGCGATCTATTTCGGCGTTGTGATGACGCTCTATGGGCTGGTGTTCTGGCTCCCACAAATTATGTACGACTTCGGCTATTCGCCGATCGCGGTCGGCTTTCTCAGTGCGGCGCCCTATGTCGTCGGCGGTCTGTCGATGTTTTTCTGGAGCCGGCATGTCGATCATCAGGGCGGCCACATCCTGCACGCGGCGCTGGCGTCGCTGCTTTCCTGCGCAGGTCTGGCTGTCTGCGGCTTGCTGTCTTCAGCAACGCTGACGATCATCGCGCTCTCCGTTTCGGCGGCGGGCACTTTTGCGATGTTTCCCATTTTCTGGACGTTGGCGACACATCGCCTGCCGCCGGCGCAGGCGACAGGCGCCATCGCTTTGATCAACGCCATCGCCGCGCTGGCGGGTTTTCTCGGCCCCTATCTGGTTGGCTGGGTGAAGGACGTCACTGGCGTGTTCCACTATGCCCCGCCCATTCTGGCGATCGGTCCGCTGATGTCGGCCCTGCTGCTGTTCAGAATGATGCGCGCCGCCGCGCAGCAGCAGCCAGCGAGGTCAATCGGGTGACAGATCAATACGCCCTGCCCGATAGCCTTCGCGAAGGATGGATGCGGCAAACACAATGTCTGCTGGATTCTTTCAAACGGGCGACAGGCTGTGACCTGTTCCAGCGCAGCGGCGACGCTGTGGAGGAAGCGGAAAGATTGTTCGTCGCGCCTTTTGTCGTCGTCGCCCATGGTCCGGGGGCGGACCCCATTCTCAATTACGCCAACCACGCCGGCCTCCTGCTATGGGAAATGTCGGCGATTGATTTCATCCGCACGCCCTCGCGTCTCACCGCCGAACCCACGCTACGCGCCGCACGCGAGAAATTGCTGGCGGAAACCACGCGCAAGGGATTTGTCAGCGGCTATGAGGGCGTGCGCATCAGCGCCTCGGGACGGCGCTTTGTGATTCAGAATGTGACGATCTGGAATGTCGCAAGCGCCGATGGCGCGGCGGCAGGACAGGCGGCGACCTTCGCCGACTGGCGCTTTCTCGACGCCTGAATGCAAACGGGTGGCGCGGCCGGCGATAATTCGCCACCACATCGCTTTTCGCGCTATGAGCCAGATCTCGTTGGCGTCAAGCACATGAGTCTTTGACGCCTTCATTCACTTACTGCTGATCCGGGAACGAATACGTGCCGCCCTATATGCAATTTGCGCTCATCTTCGGTCTCGCCTTGATCAATGGCGTCTTCGCCATGGCCGAAATCGCCGTCGTCTCCTCGCGTCCGACGCGCCTCCAAACGCTGGTCGATCATAACAACAAGGGCGCCGCCATCGCGCTGGAGTTGGCGGCCGATCCGGGGCGCTTTCTCTCCACGCTGCAACTGGGGATGACGCTGGTTGGCGTGCTTTCCGGCGCATTTTCCGGCGCCACGGTGGGCATTAATCTGAGCCAGTGGCTCGCCGGCTTCGGTCTGCCATCGACGATCGCGCATTTCTTCGGGGTCGGCTTCGTCGTCGCCACCACCACCTATCTCACCGTGATTGTCGGCGAATTGGCGCCCAAGCGCATTGCGTTGAAAAACCCTGAAGCGATCGCCTGCGCCATCGCGC
>JALRFG010000180.1 GCA_023253795.1 Methylocystis sp. | reverse complement strand
CCTCTATCTGTTTGCCCGGCCATGATTTTAGCGCAAAGCGGCGGCATGTTCGCCGCCGTGAATGTGCTCGCCACACCTTTCGCGCGCGATCCCGTGCGCGCATCGTTACCCGTCATCCGGCGTTTGCCGCTGGCGGCGACGGCGATTCACGCCCTGCAAAGCTTATTCGCCGCGATTGTTTATAATTTGTTAGCGCTGATTACAGGTTTCGCCGCCGGGCGCCGCCATATCGCTGGCGCGCGGCAGGGCTTCATGGTTTATTTTTCACACTTAATTCACGGAAAATTCGACGGTTCGAACGAAAAAACATCCATCGCCGTCAGGGTTTTACAAGCGATTTCAGGAAACACGACCAGTGCGCCGGAGTTGGCGATGAAGAGGTGCGGGCGATGACGCCATTTGGCGGCCCACGACTGCTTTCTGCGATCCGCACTCATGGCGAGATGAGGGCGTGGACGCTGTGCGCCCTGATGTTGTCGCTGCTCATACTGTTTCCCGTCTCAACTGCGCGCGCCGCCACCGACGCCCCGGCCGACCGCATGGTCGTTGAAGCCAATGAGATGATTTACAATCAGGACAAGAACACCGTCTCCGCCAGCGGCAACGTCCATGTCCTGTATAAGGGCAAGGTGCTGGACGCGGATCGGGTCATTTATGACCAGCACACGCAGCAAATCTTCGCCGAGGGCCACGCCAAGCTGACAGAGGTGGACGGCAGCGTGGTCCGCGCCCAGCGCTTTGAGCTCACTGACGACTTCAAAGCAGGCTTCATCGAAAGCCTGCAGTATGACACCACCAACCAGACACACATGAGCGCGCCGCGCGCCGAACAAGTGGATGACTTCACGGTTTTCAACAAAGGCTCCTACACAGCCTGCGAAGCCTGTAAGGATGATCCGTCGCGTCCAAGAATGTGGCAAGTGCGCGCCAAGCGTGTCGTCCACGACGCCAAAGAAAAAATGCTATACTACGAAGATGCGGCGTTCGAGCTACTCGGGACGCCCATCGCGTATATTCCGTACCTTTCACAACCCGATCCAAGCGTAAAACGCAAAACCGGCTTCCTGATGCCCAGCATCGCTTATGCTGGCTTTGTGGGCGCCGGCGCCAAGATACCTTTCTTCTGGGCCATCTCTCAGGACGCAGACCTCACTCTCACCCCAACCTATTTCACGAAAAGCGGCATCCCTTTCCTGACTGGAGAGTTCCGCAAGCGTTTCGAGAATGGTGAGATGATGCTTCGCGCTGACGGGGCTTACATCAGCAAGGCCGCACAACAAAACTTCGCTGTTGCGCCCTATGGAGCCGGAGATCGCAGCTTCCGCGGCATGGTGCAAAGTCGCGCAAACTTTGATCTGAACGATCGCTGGAAAACAGGTTGGGACGGAGCCTATTTCACCGATCGTTATTTTATGCAGGACTTTGGCCTGTATAACACCCTGAACAATAACTTTTTCTTCAGGGAAAGCTCCTCGACGCTTTATGTGACGGGTCAGGGCCCGAGAAGCTATTTCGATATGCGGGGCTATTTCTTCCAGGGCCTGCTCCCGGGCGATATTCAGGCGCAGATGCCTGTCACTCACCCGATGACGGACTATAATCGCGTTTTTGACATCGACCCTGACAAAACGGCCGGCATCGGCGGTCAGGTTGAAGTCGACGCAAACTTTAACAGCGTTTCGGCCAATATGGCCAATTATCAGTCCATTCAGCCACAAACGCTCGACAGACAATATTCACTTTATAATGTCTGCCAAATCTATTCGCCGAACAAGGACCCCAATCTGAGTCAGTGTCTTCTGCGCGGCGTCGGCGGCAACTATAACCGCGGGGTGGCGAGCGCTCTGTGGAAACGCAAGGCGATTGATCCAGTCGGCGGCGTCTGGACGCCTTTCGCTTTCACACGCACGATGGGCAGCTATCTCGACTATAGCGAAACCGGCACCTACGCTGCGTATAACTACGCCAATCAACCGATACCAAACTACAATCAGTCCTTCTTCATTCCTGGCCAGAACAATACATTCCGCGGCCAGGTGACGCCCGGCATGGGCTTTGAATATCGCTATCCCATACTGGCCCAAACGCCGCTAGGAAATGTCGTTTTCGAGCCAATCACACAATTGATCGCACGTCCGAACCAGACCTCGATTCCTTCACTCGTCAACCTTGATGCGCAAAGCCTCGTTTTCGACGACTCGACGCTTTTCGACTGGAGTAAATATTCCGGCTATGACCGCTTCGAGACCGGCACGCGCCTGAACTACGGCGGTCAGGCGACAATGAGCTTCTCGAATGGCGGCTATATCAACGCTATGGGAGGCCAGTCGCAGCAGGTCGCCGGCGCGAACGCCTATTCGATGGCGGACGCCGCCAATGTCGGCCTCGCCTCGGGCCTCAATACGCGCACATCCGATTATGTCGGCCGCGTTGTCGTGGCCCCGGCGTCTTTCATGAACTTTACCGCCAAGGGACGCTTCGACAAGGATACGATGAGCGCCCGTCGCCTCGATATGCTGGCGACTTTTAACTTCAATCCATTCACCCTTGGCCTACAATACGCCAATTACGCGAGCCAGCAGCAAATCGGCTTCGATGTCCGGCGCCAAGGACTATCGGCAATGACACGCTGGGATATTACAAAGAATTATTATCTGACCAGCACGGCGACATTCGATATGTCGCGCGGCGGCGTATATGATGCGATCTACGCCTCCTCGGCGAATAAATCATTTTTTTCGACGGCCTTATGGGGCGTCGGCGGCGGATATAATGATGAATGCATGAATGTAGCGGTTAATTATTCTTCTATTTACCAGCCCTGGTATACGGGCTCGACGCGCAACGATACCTTCTATCTTTCGATCAATCTACGCACGCTCGGCGAGGCCAAGTTCAACGCTAGCCCGGGCAGGATGTTAAATGATGGCATCTCCGGCAAGTAACAACATCTCCGACGGCAGACACAAATAACATTTGCCTGGTCAGCCAAGTTTACCTGCCGAGATTCTTCTATCAATGATTTAAGAATGACCCACTCCGGCCAGAAGCGTGGATCTCTTTGTTTTACACTCCTACTCCTCATATCTTGCAGGAATAGAGCTAAACACAGCCGTATGAAACCGCAGTATTCTACCTCAAAATCACGGTGAATTGTGCTTCGCCATAGCCGCGGATACTGTTGCAAAGTTGTAACGGTCGACGACAGATTGCGGCAATCGGCGAAATCGCCATTGATGACACCCCCTAATAATCTTACATTGTCAGTGTCAAAAGTAACCTCAAAGCTCAACTTTGAGACCTATTCACACAAGGATGGACATCCATGAAAAAGATTCTTCTCGCGGCTGCCGCTCTGGCTGCCCTGACGGGTTCGGCGCTCGCCGCTGACCTGCCCTCGCGCAAAGGCGCTCCGGTTCTGCCGCCCCCGCCGCCG
>JALRFG010000017.1 GCA_023253795.1 Methylocystis sp. | reverse complement strand
CTTTGAGCGCGATGATGGTCATTTGCGCATCACCTTGCGCGCGCGTGGGATCGATGCGGCGGGAGAGATCGCGGAAACGCCGGCGGTGACGCTTTAACCCGCCAGGTTCGTCCGGTAGACCCAATAGCCAATGGCCGCCACCAGCCCGAAGAAGGCTGTCGCGCCAAAAATCTCGACAAAGAACAGATAGTTCGTCAAAGCCGCGCGTTGCTGCGGGGTGAGACGGGACGAATGCGTTTTCGGCCGGGGGGAGTTCTGATGAAGGGCTTTGACGCCGCCGCCGCTGGCGTAATCAATGGCGAGCGCTTTCTCGCGTTCGATCAACCGGTGCGCGATGTAATCGGTGATCGAGTCGACCAGCGCCTCGATCTCGTCGCTCTCAATCAGGGTGATGCGGCCATGCCGCGTATCCTGCAGAAAACGATAGGTGCGGCGGTCACGATCCATCTCGACGAAGCCGATCTGGTCGATAAACAGCCGCGGCGTCGCGCCCGGCGCGATGGCGATGTCGAAAATGTCGCAATCTTCCGGCGCCTGGACCAGAACCGGGGCGAGCGCTTCCGCCAGCATCTCCAGCCGGGCGATTTCGGCGGCGCGAACATCGACGCGCGCGGATGAATGTTCGGCGTTTTCGACCCGCGCCCGCCGCAAAGCCGAGGCAAGCGAAGCGACGCGGCTTTCAAGCGGCGCCGGCGCGCTATGGGCAGGCAGGTCAGCGGGAGAGACAGACGCCGGGCTGGCGTCCGGGCGCGCCGTCTCGTCCGGAATCGGCAAAATTTCTTCCATCTTGTCCCGAATGGTCATTTCTGCAGACACCCGCAGCGGCGTGTTCCGTCTTATAGACGCTGATGCGGCGACTGCGAAGGGCCGCCGTCTGTCCACAGGACGAGGGGTCGACTTTTGCGACGCCGTCCGGCAAGTGAAAACATGGCGGAAACCACTGATTCCGGCGATGAACAATATTCCAACGGATATCCTTGGGATATCTCGCCGGGCAGGACGGTTGGAGGATTGAATGGCGGCGATCCGGAGCGAGGCAGGCGAAGGCGGCGTTCGTATCGAGCGCCTTCTGATTGGTCTGGCGCTCGCCGGTCTTGCCGCTTTCGAGGCGGCTGAGGGCAGGGATCACGCCATTCTTGCTGGTCTCACGGGCGCCGCGGCAATCTATCTATTGCGGCCGGCGCGTGATCTGACCCGTCAGGCCGCCGCTGCCGGCGTCGATTTTATCGCCGTCGCGCTTTTTGCCTTTTTCTGTGACCCGGCCAATCCGCTCTGGCGCGCGCCGGACACCTTCGAACAACTGATCCGTTTTTCGTCTGCGGGCGCAGGCGTCGCCGTCGGCCTTTACGTGCTGGGCGTCGCCGGATTGACTGCGCGTTCGCGGATCGCCCTGCGCGTCGGCATGTTCGCGCTGCCCTGCATCTTCAGCCTGGTGCTGGCGCTGGGCGCGCCGCCGATTACGCAACTGGGCGGCGCCTTGCTGTTAGGCGTCGAGGCGCCGGAGGTGCTTCGCAAAATCCTTGGTCGCACCCTCGTGCTGTTCGTGCTGAACGAAGCCGTGGTGGTCGGCGTGCCGTTGGCGCTTGGGCGCTTCCTGCCGCCGCAATGGCGACCGCACCGCATCCTGCTTGGCGCCGCCTTCCTCGCGTCGTTGACGCCCTATATCGCGTCGAGCGAGACGCTCTTCGTCACGCCCTATCTTCCCAAGCCGCTCGCCGCGATCGCCGCCGCTCTATTAATCGCGCTGGCGCAGGCGGGCCTGTGGGGCGAGACCTATCTCGTCACCCAGTCGCTCGCGGGCCTGTTGCGCGCTGCGCCTTCGCTTTCGGCGGTCGTCTACAACGACTGGCGCGTCGGCGCCGAAAAAGGCTTCGTTTACGGCCTCGTCTTCATGGCGGTGGTTCTGGCGGCGGGTCTGCTGGCTTCCTTCCCACCCGCAGCGATGCTGATTTCCGCTTCCGGTCCACTCGGCGCCGCGGCGCTTGGCGCGCTGATCTATCCGCTGGGACGCGCGATCGTTGAGAGCACCGACTCGACGCCGCCCTTCCTTGGCCGTCTGACGGAATGCTATTCGCGGCCGACCAATTATGTGCGTGGCGTTGTCGCCGGCGCGGCGATTGGCCTTGGCGTGATGATGAATCTGCCGGCGATCGGCGGATGGGATCGTTTCCTGTTCGGCTTTGGCGCCGGCGCGCTGGTCTATGCGGGCGTCGATGCGCTGTTTGATGGCTTCGAACTTTCAAAAGGCCGACGCCAGCATTTCCGCAGCTGGCGCGTTTACACGCTTGGCGTTCTGCTCGGCGGGTTCGTGGCCGGCGCGGTCGCCTGGTATCTCGACACGGGACAGGTCGAGACCATCTTGAAAAAATTCGCCGCCTATAATTCGCTGGATTACGCGCGCGACGGCCGCGCGGTTGTGAATTACATCATTCGTCCGTTGTTCTCGAAATGGGGAACAACCGATCTCGGTTCGGTCGATGGCGCCGTGCGGCTGCTCTATGACGAATCCTTCTCCGGCGTCATTCAATGGGTGTTCGCCGCGCCGCTGTTCTCGATCAACCTGTTCTTCCTGACGGCGCTGATGACCCGCAGCCTCCGGCCGCTGCGTCAGCTGGCGAGCTGGGAAGGCCTCGACATGCTCATCGAGAACGCCGTGCGCGTTTTGCGCTGGGGTTTGTGGATGGCGCCGGTGATCTATTCCTTCCTCAAGGCGGCGCCGGATCCCACTTGGTACAATCAGGATGGTCTGATCCGCACCGGCGTCGCTTCATGGATGAATTACGTCCTGCCGGAAGGCGAGTTCCGGAGCTGGAGCGTCGATATTTTCATGGCGATGCTCGCCTATGATGCGCTGCGCGTCTTGATCTGGTTCGATCATATGGGTCTGCGCGTCGCCACGCTCGTCAATCTGTCCTTCGTCGGCGGCGACGCGCTTGATGAAAAAGCCGCGCGTTTCGTTGGCAAGGAACAGACAAGCCGCGCCATACCGGAAGGCATACGCCGTTTTGGCACGTGGCTGCCCTTGCTGTTACCGTTCTACATTCCGAAAGGCGCGGAGTGGGACAAGGCCTGGACGGGCGCCGAGCAACTCGCGCTGACGCGACCGCCGTCCTACACCTATCTTGTCGGCGGCTATCTTGTTTATGCCGGTCTGGTGGCGCTCGGTCTCGTGGTGTTTCTGCTGGCGCGACTGGCGCAGGCGCAAAAAATTCCGCTCGAAGGCGTCACCGGCGCCGGCGGCGCGCCCGGCTCCTGTCCGTTGAAACTCACCAATGGCCTGATGACCAGCGAGTGGTTTCAGGACAGTCAGGGCGCCATTAGCATTGAAGGCGTCGCGCGCGGCGGTCCGCCGATCGATCTGACGCGTCGTCCAGACGATCCGGCGCATCCGCGCGGACGTTTCCTGTTCATGCGTGAAGAGGGCGGTGAGCTCTGGTCGCTCGGCGAGGCGCCGACGCGTTGCGGCTCCAGCGCGAACCTCACCGACGCCGGTGAAAACTGCCTGTTCCTGATGGCCGAACAAAACGGCTTCGCGGTCGAGGCGCAGGTGTCGCTGGCCCCGGATGAAGCTGTCGAGATTACGCGCCTGCGCATCGTCAACCTCGAGCCGCGCGCCCGCAAGCTGACGCTCGCCAGTCTGCGCGAATGGGTTTTGAATGAAACCGGCGTCGAATTACGCGACTCCGCCTATAACGCGCTCCACATCGGCACCTGGTATGTGCGCTCGCTGAACGCAATTTTTGCGCAAAACCGTTTGCTCAAGGGCGGCGCGCGCCGTCATTCGGAGCGCCGTCTGTCGCCGGAAATCGGTTTCCATGCGATTGGCGCCGGCGCTGATACGCATATCAAGCTCATCGGTTACGAGGATGTGAAGTCGCGCTTCTATGGCATGGGGCCGATCGCTGCGCCGGATAGTCTGCTGGGCCTGAGCCAGCCGCGCGATCCCTCTGACGAAGGTCTACTTTACGGATTTGAGCCCTGCGCCAGCCTTTCCGTCGAGGTTGAGATCGCGCCGTCGGGCGTGGCGGAAATCCTCATACTCGATGGCTGGGCGCAAAACATGGGGCAGGCGACGGACGCTGTCGCACGGCATCTCGATATGGTGCCGCCTGCGCCGGCGACGCTTGATTTCGCCCTGTCGCGCCAGCGCAGCCAGATCATGCCGCCGCCGCCGGAGACGCATCGTTACGCCTTCGCGGAAAATGGCCGTAGCCTGACGCTGGCGCCCGGCACGCCGCGCCCCTTCGCGCATGTCATCGCCAATGCGGTCGGGCAGGGCGCCGTGCTGACCAATGACGGCGACATCTTCTCCTTCCACAGCAATTCGCGACTGAACAGCTTCACGCCGTTCCGCATGGGTGAAGGCCGCACCGCGCCGGCCGGTCAGATGATTTACGTCTATGACCTTGCGCGCGGCGACGCCCATAGCCCGACGTTCGTGCCCTTGCGCCGGCGTGACGCCGAGTATCAGGTGACGTTTGCGCCGGGAGAAGCCGTCTATCGCTCCGAGCGCGATCATCTCGAACTGGAGATGACGGTTTTTGTCAGCCCGACAGAGCCGATCGAATTCAAGCTGCTGCGCATTCGCAACAAGGCCGATCATGAGCGGCTGCTGCAAATCGTGCCGGCGATGGAGATCGTGCTCGCCGAAACGCCCTCCGAAAGTCTGGGCGCCATCGAGTCGGTGATCGACGACGATCTGCATTCGATTTATTTCCGCAATCCGCGCAATAATTTCGTTAAGGGATGGGCTTTCGTCTCCACCTCCATTCCGACGGAATTCGCCGAAACTTCGCGCCGTCGCTTTCTGGGTCATGAGAGCCGCGATCCGCGTTTGCCCTATATGGTCGAGCACGGTCATCCCGACGCCGGCGCGCCGGAACATGAACGCAAAGTCGCTGCTTTCTGCGGCGCCATCGACGTGCCGGCCGGCGGCGAAGCGACCATCGTCGTGGCCCTCGGACAGACGACGACCATGGCGGAAGCGCAACGCTTCGCCGCGCTGGGTCGCGATCTCGATTACGCGCTCAAGGCGCGCGAGGAGAGCCGGCGCGCCTGGGATGCGCAGCTATCCGTTCTGCGGATCAAGACCAATCGTCCGGACGTCGATCGTCTGGTGAACGATTGGCTGCCCTATCAATTGCTCGCCTCGCGCCTGTGGGGACGCACCGGGCCGTCGCAACGCTCCGGCGCCACTGGCTACCGCGACCAGTTGCAAGATGTGCTGCCGCTCGTCCATCTCGCGCCCGAACGCGCGCGTGCGCAGATTCTGCTCCATGCGCGTCACCAGTATCTGGAAGGCGACGCCTGCAAATGGTGGCATCGCGCGCCCAATGGCGGCACCGGTCTCGCCGACCGCACCCACTCCTCAGATCCGCATCTGTGGCTGCCCTATGTGACCATCCGTTACGTGAAGGGAACCGGCGACAGCGCGATCCTCGATCAGATTGAGTCCTTCCTCGAAGCCAATCCGGTGCCGAAGGATCAGGAGGGCGAAGCCACCGTGCCGCTGGTTTCGCGCGACAAGGATACGCTGCTCGGCCATTGCGCCCGCGCCATCGATTATACGCTGGACCGGTTCGGCGCCCATGATCTGCCGCTGGTCGGTTCGGGCGACTGGGACGACGGCATGCATCTCGTCGGCGCCAAGGGACGTGGCGAAAGCGTCTGGCTCGGTTTCTTCCTGCACGGCATTCTGCTGGATATCGCGCCGCTCTTCGAAGCGAAGGGCGATGTCGCACGTGCGACGCGTTACCGCGAACGCGCCGCAAAATTGCGCGCTGCGCTCGATAAATGCTGGGTCGGCAATCGGTATGTTCGCGATTATGCCGATGACGGCCGTCCGATCGATCCAATGAGCGCGATGACCTCGTCATGGCCGGTGCTGGGGCAGGCGGTGGACGCCGCACGTGGTCGCGAGACGATTGAAAATGCGCTGGCCGTTTTGGGCCGCCCCAATCGCGTGCTGCTGGTGACGCCCGCCTATAATGAGCATTCGAGCCCCTATCCGGGCCGGAGCGCCGAATATCCTCCGGGCGTCCGTGAAAACGGCGGCCAATATTCGCATGGCGTGTCGTGGTTCGTTGACGCGCTGTCAAAACTCGCCGCGCAGGCGCGCGCGGAGGGCGATGCGCAATCGGCGGAGGCTCTGTTCCGTCAGGCATTCGATACATGGATCGCCATCTCGCCAATTTCCAAACTCACGACGCCGGCGGATGCGGATATTTACGGCTTGCCGCCGCATCAACAACCGGCCGATATTTATGAAGGACCCGGTTACGAGGGCCATGGCGGCTGGAGCTGGTATACGGGCGCCGCTGCGCGCATGATGTCGGCGGCCTACGCCATGATGGGAATTGAATTTGAAAATGGCGAATTGAAACTGCGTTCCGACGCGTTTGAACAAAAGGGCGACCTGCGTCTGGAAAGCATCGAGTATCGCGGCAAGAAATATAATAGCTAAGCGGATGTTCGTTCAGGGATGACGGCGATGATGTCGAGGCCTGCACAATTGATCCTGTCGCTCGAGTCCGGCGAGAATCCGTTCGATGAGGCGTTGCGCAACGAAGTGATTATGTATTGCGCCGGCTGTTCGGAACAGGAGGCCATTGGCTTCGCCGAAACGATTGGCGATCCGCTGAATTGTCCGGAAAGCGCCTATGCGCTGGCGTCGCTCGCCGGCTTCAACCCTGAGGTCATTCGCGATACGACGATCTATAAGCTCGAAGAGCTGGACGAGGATCATGACGACGCCCGCGTCGCCGCTGAAATGACGGCGCTGTTGTTGCAGGCGCGGCTGGCGTTTCAGCAATAAGGTCGCGCGCGCCCATGCCCCAGACAAACGATCCATCCTCCGGTCCGGTTCTGGTGACGGGCGCGGCGCGCCGGATCGGTCGAGCGATCGCTGAACGCTTCTCGGCCGCCGGCCGGCCGGTGGCGCTACATGGTCATCCGCATTCCGCCGATACGCTTGAAACAATGGCGCGGGTGATCAACGCGCAGGGTGGCCGCGCCGCTGTCGTTGTCGCCGACCTCACAGACGCCGCCGAAACCGGAACCATTCTGGCGCAGACGCTTGCGGCTTTCGGGCCGCCGACCCTGCTGGTGAATAACGCCTCGATCTTTGAGGTCGACACCGCGCAGGATTTCACCATCGAGCGGTTTGACCGACATCTGGCTGTCAATCTCCGTGCGCCCGTTCAACTGGCGCGCGCCTTTGTCGAGGCGTTGCCGGCGACGCAGCGCGGCGCCATCGTCAATATCGTCGATCAACGCGTCTGGCGCCTGACGCCGCAATTCTTCACCTATACGCTGGCCAAGTCGGCGCTCTGGACCGCCACGCAAACGCTGGCGCAGGCCTATGCGCCGCGTGTGCGCGTCAATGCGGTGGGGCCGGGACCTGTTCTGCCGAACGAGGCTTTGAGCGTCGCCGACTTTGAGCAGGAAAGCCGCCACGTCCTGCTCGAAAGCGCCGTGCCGCTGTCGCAGATCGTTGAGGCTGTCGCTTATCTCGATGGGGCGGGGAGCGTCACCGGCCAGATGATCGCCGTCGATAACGGCCAGCACCTCTCCTGGCGCACCCCTGACGTGGTCGGCGAGTAACGCTTCGCAAAGACTCATCGGTTAAGCCTGTCCCTAACAGCTTCCCGAAAGGGGCCGCCCCAGGAGCATTCATGCGCGTTCTCGGCATCGAAACGACTTGCGACGAAACAGCCGCGGCTGTCGTTTCGGATACGCTTGGCGGCGAGAATGGCGAGATTCTTTCGAATGAGGTCCTGAGCCAGATCGCCCGTCACGCCGCCTATGGCGGGGTTGTGCCGGAGATTGCGGCGCGCGCTCATATTGAGGTGCTCGAACGCCTGATCGTTCGCGCGCTGGCCAATGCACGGATTGAGCTGGCGGAGGTCGACGCCATCGCCGCCGCCGCCGGGCCCGGCCTGATCGGCGGCGTGCTGGTCGGCCTGACGGCGGCCAAGGCGCTGGCGCTGGCGGCCGGCAAACCCTTCATCGCCGTCAATCATCTTGAGGCCCATGCGCTGACCGCGCGGCTCACGGATCGACTCGATTTTCCTTATGTGGCGTTGCTCGTTTCCGGCGGTCATACGCAGCTTGTGGCCGTGCGCAAAGTCGGGGACTATCGTCGTCTGGGCTCGACCGTCGACGACGCCGCCGGCGAGGCTTTCGACAAAGTGGCGAAAATGCTGGGGCTGCCTTATCCCGGCGGTCCGCAGATCGAGACGCTGGCGCAAGACGGCGATCCGCAACGCTTCGATCTGCCCCGGCCCATGCTTGGCCGCCCCGGCGCGAATTTCTCGGTCTCGGGCCTCAAGACCGCCGTGCGTCAGGAAATCCTCAAGCTCGGCGCGCTCAGCGATCAGGACAAGCGCGATCTGGCCGCATCTTTTCAGGCCGCCATTGTCGACGTTGTTGTCGACCGCGTGCGCAATGGCTTGCGTCTGTTCAGTGAACAGGA
Source organism: Methylocystis sp. (assembly GCA_023253795.1). Classification (GTDB taxonomy): domain Bacteria; phylum Pseudomonadota; class Alphaproteobacteria; order Rhizobiales; family Beijerinckiaceae; genus Methylocystis. Next base: position 10,527 of record JALRFG010000017.1, on the reverse strand, counting down.
AGGACGACCAAGCGGGCTTGTGATTGGCGGCGGCGTCGGCGCCAATAGCGCGATCCGTCGAGCGCTGACGCGGCTATGCGCCGAAAGCGGCTTGCGCTTCATTTCACCACCGCCGAATCTGTGCTCGGATAATGGCGCGATCATCGCCTGGGCCGGACTGGAGCGGCTGCGCCGGGGAATAACCAATGATCTCGCCTTTGCGCCCCGACCGCGCTGGCCGCTCGATTCAACCGCGAGCGACGCGCACCACGGCAAAGCCTGACCGCTTTCGCACGGGCGGATTTTATCCATGGCGGCGCAGGATGCTCCGGCCGAGTGGCGCTGCTGGCGTCGGTTTTATCGCTGCGCTTTTCGCGTTTCTGGTCACCCCCGGCCCGCAGGCCGCTGGAGTGCTCGCGCCAGAGCCAATCATCGCCGGCGTGCGATTGTTTTATGGTCCTGGCGATGGCTTCGGCGCGATTGATGAACGATTGATCGCCGGCGCGCGCCGCCACATCGATCTGGCTGGGTTTGTGCTGACCGATCATGGCGTCATCGACGCGCTGTCGCGCGCAGCAGCCCGCGGCGTGGTTGTGCGCGTTTATCTCGACAGCGAGGAAAATGATCGCAGCGCTCGAGCGATCGCCACGCTCGCCAATGCGCCAAAGGTCGAAGTGCGGCGTAAGGCGCCCTCGCGCGACCTGATGCATCTCAAGTCCTATCAGATCGATGAGCGTCTGTTGCGCACCGGCTCTGCGAATTTCTCGTTCTCCGCCGGCTCATATCAGGATAATGACTTGATCGTTCTCGAAAGCCCGCAGGCGGCGGCGCGCTTTCTGGATACTTTCGAGCGCCTGTGGGCGCGGCCGGATAATCAGCGGATCGGTGTGAGATGAGTCGAGATACAGTCGCTGTTCTGGGCGCGGGCGCATGGGGCGTGGCGCTGGCCAATGTCGCAGCGCAGGGCCGCGCGCAGGTTGCGCTTTGGGGTCGCGATCCCACACATGTCGCCGCACTGGCGCACGATCGCGAAAACAAGCGTCATCTCCCCGGTCTGTCGCTGGACCCGGCGGTGCGCCCAACCAGCGATCTCGCCTGCCTGCAATACGCAAAGATCGTGCTCGCCGTCACCCCGGCGCAGGCCATGCGCGACGTTCTTCATAATGCGCGTCCACATCTCGCTAAAGGCGTCGCCTTTGTGGTTTGCGCCAAGGGCATCGAACGCGGCGACCATAAATTCATGAGCGAGGTCGTCGCCGAAGAAGCGCCCGATGCGCATGTCGCCGTTCTCTCCGGCCCGAGTTTCGCCGCCGACGTCTGTCGCGGGCTGCCGACGGCTGTGACGTTGGCCGCCGCCGACGAGAAACTTGCGCAGCATCTCAGTGAACAATTGTCCGTTCGGCATTTCCGCCTTTATCGCACCACGGATGTGCGCGGAGTCGAAATTGGGGGCGCGGCGAAAAACGTACTCGCCATCGCCGCCGGCATGGCGGCGGGCCGCAGCCTTGGCGCGAGCGCGCAGGCGGCGTTGATTGCACGTGGGTTCGCCGAACTCACCCGACTGGGCCGCGCGCTGGGCGCACGACAGGAGACATTGATGGGGCTCTCCGGCCTTGGCGATCTGGTGCTCACCTGCGGTTCAGAGCAATCGCGCAATTTTATGCTGGGGCAAGGGCTCGGCGCCGGCAAGACGATAACAGAAGCGACACAGGGCAAGCTGGCCGAGGGAGCGTTCACCGCGCGCGCGCTGGTCGAGATTGCGCAGGCGCTGGATGTCGATATGCCGATCTCGCAATCCGTGGACGCCATCATCGCGGGGCGCCTCAGCGTCGATGCGGCCATAGACGCTTTGTTGATGCGACCCTTGCGCGCCGAAAGCTAACGTCTGGTCGCTCTAGGCGACGAGATGCCGTGGCAGATAAAATTCAATTCTTGCGCCTTTGCCGGGTGCGCTATCAATTCGCACATATCCGCCCGATTGGCGCACAAAGCCATGCACCTGCGACAGGCCAAGACCGGTGCCCTTGCCGACGGGTTTGGTGGTGTAGAAGGGGTCAAAAGCGCGTGCGGCGACATCCGGCGTCATGCCTGCGCCTGTGTCGCTCACCGAGACGACGACATAATCCCCCGGCCGCAAATCGACCGTTTCCTCCGCTTCGGCGGCGTCGATATGACGATTGCCGGTGGCGATCGTCAAACGTCCGCCCTCCGGCATGGCGTCGCGCGCGTTAACGGCGAGATTTAGAATCGCATTTTGCAATTCGGCGGCGTCGACTTTTGTTGTCCAAAGGCCGTCGGCGAGCGTTGTTTCGAGTTTCACGTCGGCGCCAAGCGTTCGGGTCAGCATCGAAGACATGCCGGAGACGAACAAATTCGCGTCAAGCGGCTCTGGCGCGAGCGGCTGAATGCGCGAAAAAGCGAGAAGACGCTTGATTAGCCCGCTGGCGTTATCGGCGCTGGCGAGCGCTGAATCGATCAGTTCGTCGTAGCCGCCTGCATTCTTTTCAATCTTGCGCCGCAGAATATTCAGACTGGCGACGATCACGGCGAGGAGATTATTGAAATCATGCGCGACGCCGCCGGCAAGCTGCCCCAGCGCATCGAGTTTTTGCGACTGGCGCAGTTGCGCTTCGACAGCCTCGCGCCGCGCCGACTCCTCAATCAGCCTGTCATAAGCGGTTTGTAATGAGGCGCGGGATTTTTGCAGCGCCGCCATCTGACGTTGCGCCAGCGTAATGGTGAATACGCCGACGCCAACGACAACCAGAATCATCGAGGCGATGGCGGTCTGAAGGGATTTGCTCGCCTCCTGAAAGGTTTCCTCGCGCAGACGATACTGCAGTTCCTCTTCGGAGATCATCGCCGAAACGAGTTGGTCGATTTCATCCATCATCTCTTTGCCGCCGCCGCTGCGCAGCAAATGGATGGCGTCGTTGAGGCGGCCTTTTTTCGTCAGATCGATCTTCAGCGTCAGCAGATCGAGGCGTTCCTTGAGAATCGGACGGATCTGCGCCAGACGCGCGCTTTGTTCTGGGGTGTTTTCGACCAGTTTGGCGACTGCTTCGAAAGATTCATTGATGCGGGCGGCGACATCTGCGTTGGGGTCGAGATAATGCGGATCGCGTGTCAGCAGATAGCCGCGCTCCTCGCTCTCTACCCGGCGCAGAGAGCCATAAAAGCGTTGCAGCGCGCTTTCCACCTGCAGCGTGTGTCGCAAGGAGGCGGCGCTCTGGCGACGGTGCTCGTCGGCGCGATAGGTGACAAAGCCGGCAAGCGCCAGAATCGCGAAAGCCGAGATCAGGCTCAGAATTTCCGTTGAAAGCGACTGACGGGCGGCGGGCATCGGAACCTGGGAAATCTGCTTGGCTTATGGCGTCTTGGGTCGCCGGGGCGCACATTGCGCCGGACGTCCCTCCATGCCGGACACTTGATCGGAGGAGGGGGCGATATTGCGGCGCGCAAGTCCAGACAAAATGCATGGGTCCAGACAAAAAAGAAGCCGACGCCCGGTATCGGAAGCGTCGGCTCTCTGAGTTCGTTATCAATGTCGCCGGGAAGAAGCCTCCCTCGGCGTCATGGCTAACTTACTGAATCATACGGGCGGTCGAACCGACGCCGTCACCGGCGATGCCATTGCGGTTGCCTGTGCCGTTGGTGCCCTCGGGCGAAATCCAATCCGGAACCCAGGTCAGCGCGACAACGACGAAAGCCACGAAAGCGGCGACGTAGATGAGCGCCTTGCCGATGGAACCGCCGCTGTGAACGTTAACGGACATGATATTTCCCCCATGTTTTGTTTTTTGACCAGAATGCTCTGTAAGCATCGGAATCACCGTAGCCCGATTTGAAATTCTTGGCAATGCGCATTCGCAACCCAAAAAATCGGGTCAAAAACAGGATTTATTCTCTTATTATCAGATACATAAAGTGCGACAGAAGGTCGCGGCGCGTGTGAAATTTTTTTCATGGTGGAGCTGCTTTGCGGGCCTCGCCGGACATTTTACCAGCTTCTTCCTGCGCTCCGGCGCGGCCTCTGTTCCCGTCGATGGCTCATCCATGCCGCCGACCAGTTGCGCCGCACGCGTCAATCTCTTATAAGCCCGGCCATTCCACAGGTGAAAGCTTTACGTTTCCTGCTTCAAGGAAACGTTTCCGGTGGCCGGCTTCCGGCTTCTTCACTTTGCTTTCACCGAGGTTCAACCGGAGAAAACACATGGCGCTTCCTGATTTCACTATGCGTGGCCTGCTTGAGGCCGGCGCTCATTTCGGCCACCAGTCGCATCGCTGGAACCCGAAGATGGCTCCCTATATTTTCGGAGCCCGCAATAACATTCACATCATCGACCTCGCCCAGACGGTGCCGCTGCTGCATCAGGCGCTGAAGGCCGTTTCCGACACCGTCGCCAAGGGCGGCCGCGTGCTGTTCGTCGGCACCAAGCGCCAGGCGCAGGATGAAATCGCTGACTCCGCCAAGCGCAGCGCGCAGTATTTCATCAACTCCCGTTGGCTGGGCGGCACGCTCACCAACTGGAAGACGATTTCGGGCTCGATCAATCGTCTGCGCAAGCTTGAGGAAATCCTTTCCGCCGGCGCGCAGGGCGTCACCAAGAAAGAGCGTCTGCTCCTGACCCGCGAGCGCGACAAGCTTGAGCGCGCGCTCGGCGGCATCAAGGACATGGGCGGCACGCCGGACATGATCTTCGTGATCGACACCAATAAAGAACAGCTGGCGATTAAAGAGGCGAACCGCCTCAAGATTCCGGTTGTCGCGATTCTCGACACCAATTGCGATCCCGATGGCGTCACCTATCCGATTCCGGGCAATGACGACGCCGGCCGCGCCATTGCGCTCTATTGCGACCTGATCGCCAAAGCCGCCATTGACGGCATTTCGCGTGGCCAGGGCTCGCTGGGCGTTGACATCGGCGCGCTTGAGACGCCGGACATCGAACCTGCGGTGGCCAGCGTCGCTTCGGCGGCGGGCGGCGACGTTTTCGAACTGCTGACGGCTCCGCGCGGCGCTCCGGACGATCTCGCCAAGCTGACGGGCGTTGGTCCGCAGCTGGTCAAGAAGCTCAACGACGCCGGCGTGTTCCATTATTGGCAGCTTGCCGCTCTGACGGCGGCGGACGCCGAGAAGCTTGACGCCGATCTGAAACTGAACGGCCGCATCGTTCGCGACAGCTGGATCGATCAGGCGCGCACGCTGCTGTCCGCCTAAGCGGCGCACAGCGCTTTTCATTCACATCACGTGATCGGGCGTCGACTCTTTCGGGTCGGCGCCCGTCTCAAATTTAAAACCGGGTCCGTCCCGCCTGCCGAAACGTCGGCAGCGCCGCTGTGGCCCCATCAGACAGAAGGATTTCGATCATGGCTACGATTACCGCCGCCCTCGTCAAGGAACTGCGCGAGAGCACCGGCGCCGGCATGATGGACTGCAAAGCGGCGCTGACCGCCGTCGAAGGCGATTTTGAAGCCGCCGTCGACTGGCTGCGCAAGAAGGGCCTGTCCAAGGCCGCCAAGAAGGCCGACCGCGTCGCAGCGGAAGGTCTCGTTGTTGCTGCTATCGCCGACAACAAGGGCGTCGTCGTCGAAATCAATTCCGAGACCGACTTCGTCTCGCGCAACGCGGACTTCCAGACGCTGGTGAAGAACGTCGCCGATGTTGCTTTGAAGAGCGGCAAGTCGGATGCGGAATCGCTGGGCAAGGAAGCCTATCCGGGCGGCGGCACGGTTGCGGAGGCGATCACCAGCGCCGTCGCGACGATCGGCGAAAATCTGACGCTGCGTCGCGCCGCCGCGCTGAACGTCGCCGATGGCGTCGTCGGCCGTTACGTCCATTCGCAGGTCGTCGACGGACAGGGCAAGATCGCCGTCATCGTCGCGCTTGAGTCGAAGGGCGACAAGGAGACGCTCGCCGCTCTGGCGCGTCAGCTCGCCATGCATGTCGCGTCGGCCAATCCGCAGGCGCTGGACGCCGCCGGCCTCGATCCGGCGGTCATCGAGCGCGAGAAGAAGCTGCTCGCCGAGAAGAACGCCGGCAAGCCGGCCAATGTTCTCGAAAAGATCATCGACTCGGGCATCAAGACCTACGCCAAGGAAGTCTGCATGCTCGATCAGGTGTCGAACCATCCCGACCACGCCGGCAAGACGGTCGCGCAGGCGGTTAAGGAGCTGGAAGGCAAGGCCGGCTCGCCGATCGTCATCAAGGGCTTCGTCCGCTATGCGCTGGGCGAGGGCATTGAGAAAGCGACCAGCGATTTCGCCGCCGAAGTCGCCGCCGCCGCCAAGGGCTAAGCGGACCGCATCATTCGATGGATCAGGGGCGCTTCATGCGCCCCTTTTCTTTTGGCGAGGTTCGCGTCCCGTGGCGCCAGCGCTTGTCGAAATCCTTGAATAAGCCGATACTTTCCTTCTGACCCGCGTTGGCGCCGAATGCTTGCGGATGGATAGCGATCGATGGACCTGTACAGCGCCGCGCGTTTCTCCCTGCATCGCCTGAACCTCGAATTCACATCGCCCGGATCGATCTTCTCGATCTATTCGCTGGCGACCTCCTTCACGGTTGGCTTTTGTGCGCTGTCCTATCTTCACTGGAAGCGACGTGGGCGGACGAATTTTCGTGCGCTGTCGCGCGCGATCCTGTCTCAAAAGCTGTGGCTGCGAGAGTCGACGCTGGCCGACATTCAGCTGTTCATCATCAGCGTCGTGTTCATGCCGGCCATTGTCACGGGCCTCGTCATTTCTTCGAGCGCTGTCGCGACATCTACGCACGCCGTCCTCGACAGCCTGTTCGGCGCGATTGGCCCCTACGCCTGCTGCTCGCCATGGACGAAGATCTTTTCGACGATCGTTCTATTTCTGGCCTATGAGATCGGCTACTGGGTCGATCATTATCTCAAGCACCGCGTGCCGTTTTTATGGGAGTTTCACAAGCTCCACCACACGGCGGACGTTCTGACGCCTTTGACCAATTTCCGAAACCATCCCATCGACAATCTCATTTTTGGCTACATGCTCGCCTTCTTCATCGGCGGCGCGTCGGGCGTTCTGGAATGGCTGTTTAATCAACATACCCAGTCCTTCACCGTCGACGGCAAAAACATTCTGTTCATCGTCTTTCTCTGGACCATTGGCCATCTTCAGCATTCGCAATTCTGGATCCCGTTTCGCGGGGTCTGGGGACGCCTCATTCTGAGTCCCGCCCACCACCAGATTCACCATTCGCGCGATCCGGCCCATTACAACCGCAATCTCGGCAGCGTTCTCGCCGTCTGGGACTGGGCTTTCGGCACGCTTGAAATTCCGACGACGAAAAATCCGCATCTCGTCTATGGCGCGGACAATGCCGGCGCCGCGCCGCATTCGACTTTTGGCATATTGGTGACGCCGATGATTCAGGCCGCCCAAACCCTGCGACCGACGCTGGAGAATCTTATCCGCTCCGGCGGAGAGGCGTGGAGCGCTTTCTCGGATAAAACCTCGCGCTCGCGTAACGGTTAGACCGACGGCTGGAGCGTCTTGTCATGAACCGTCTGCGCGCCGATCTGATGCTCCTGCTGGGCACGTTGATCTGGGGAACGACCTTCATCGCCCAGAAACACGCCAATGACAGCATGGGGCCGCTGACCTTCGTTGGCGTCCGCTTTCTGCTGTCTTGCTTAGCGCTGGCGCCCTTCGCGCTGTTTGAAGCGCGTCGGTCGACGACGGCGCGTCTGAATGCTGGCGACCTTCGGCTCGCTGGATTGATTGGCCTGTGTCTCTTCGCCGGCGCCAGCCTGCAACAGATGGGGCTTGTCTCGACGACAGCGACCAATGGCGGTTTTCTGACCGCCCTTTATGTGATTTTTGTACCGTTGATTGTCTGGGCGCTCACCGGCGTCAAACCGCGCGCCGTTCTGATCGCCGCGTGTATTTTTTCGGTGACGGGCGCGTGGCTGCTGACCGTCCATGGGCCGTTACAAAGCTGGAATTGGGGCGATGCGCTCGTACTGGTCGCCGACATGGCCTGGGCCTCACAGATCGCGTTGGCGCCTGTTTTCCTCAAGCGCACACATCGACCGTTTTGTCTGGCTTTCGTACAATACGGCATCACGGCTGGATTGGGACTGTTCATGGGTTTGGCCTTCGAGCCGGCTCCAGTAGATTTTCATACGGCGATCCCTTCGATCCTCTACGCCGGCCTGCTATCCGGCGGCGTCGCCTTCACCTTTCAAATCCTCGCCCAGCAATATACGCCGGCGCCGGAAGCCGCGCTGATCATGTCGCTGGAAGCTGTTTTCGCGGCCTTGGCGGGCGCTGCTCTGCTGCCCGAGCAATTCACACCGGCGGCGGTTCTCGGCTGTGTGCTGATCTTGCTCAGCGTCGCGCTGGTTGAGGTCGGACCCATCATGAAAATTCACGGCATGGCCAGGGCGCTCAAAAATCTGCTAGGCCCTCGGCATTGACGTCGGCGGCGTTCACGTGCCGGCATCATTCCTCACATTAAGAGAGGCGTAACGTGCCGTCTGACCCATCCCTCTGTGGCGTATTGCTTGCCGGCGGTCTGGCGCGCCGGATGGGCGGCGGCGACAAGCCGCTCATGGCGCTCAATGGGCGGCCGCTGCTCGCCCATGCGATTGCGCGCCTTGCGCCGCAATGCGCGCATCTGGCGATCAACGCCAATGGCGATCCCGCACGCTTCGCTGGTTATGGCCTGCCGGTCGTCGCCGATAGCGTCGAAGGCTACGCCGGCCCGCTCGCCGGCGTGCTCGCCGGCATGGATTACGCCGCCGCGCATTGGCCGCAGACGCGATGGCTGCTCAGCGCCCCTGCCGACACGCCGTTTCCGCCGGAAGATCTTGTGATGCGGCTGAGGGCCGCCATGGAGCGCGCGAACGCGTCAATCGCGGTTGGGGCTTCTGGCGGACGCACGCATCACGCCATTGCTTTGTGGGATATTTCTCTGCGGGAAGATTTGCGCGCCGCGCTGACGCAGGAGGACGAGCGCAAGGTCTCCGCCTTCATCGCCCGTTATGCGCATGTCGCCGAGGATTGGCCGGTCGCGCCCTATGATCCCTTTTTCAACGTCAATCGGCCCGAGGATATTCCTCAGGCCGCCGCCATCGCCGCGCAGGCGTTATGACGGATTGACGAAACCCGGATCGATACGGACGTTTTTCTCCAGCCACGCCGGCGTCGGCAGATTCTGGCTGCGCAGGAATTCCGGATTGAACAGTTTAGAGGCGTAGCGCGCGCCGCCATCGCAGAGGATCGTCACGATGGTGTGGCCGGGGCCAAGCTCGCGGGCCAGCCGAATGGCGCCGGCGACATTGATTCCCGACGAGCCGCCCAGCAGCAGACCTTCGTCCTGCGCCAGCGCGAAGACGATATCGAGCGCTTCGCGATCGGGGATCTGATAGGCGACGTCAATGGGCGCGTTTTCGAGATTGGCGGTGATGCGGCCCTGTCCGATGCCCTCGGTGATCGATGAGCCTTCAGCCTTCAAAACGCCAGTGGTGTAATAGGAATAGAGCGCTGCGCCGAAGGGGTCGGCGAGGCCGATACGGATTTTCGGATTGCGCGCTTTGAGCGCCATGCCGACGCCGGCCAGCGTGCCGCCGGTGCCACAGGCGCAGATGAAGCCGTCGACCTTGCCGCCGAGTTCGTCGAAAATTTCCGGGCCCGTGGTGTCGATATGCGCCTGTCGGTTGGCGACATTGTCGAACTGATTGGCCCAGACGGCGCCGGCGGCTTCCTCTTTCGCCAGCCGTTCGGCGAGGCGTCCGGAGATTTTCACGTAATTATTGGGATTGGCGTAGGGAACCGCCGGCACCTCGACGAGCTGCGCGCCCTGAAGGCGCAGCATGTCCTTCTTTTCCTGGCTTTGCGTCTCGGGGATGACGATGACGGTGCGAAAGCCCATGGCGTTGGCGACCAGCGCAATGCCAATTCCCGTATTGCCCGCCGTGCCCTCGACAATTGTGCCGCCCGGCTTCAGCGCGCCGCGCGCGATGGCGTCCTTGACGATGAACAACGCCGCGCGATCCTTGACCGAGCCGCCGGGGTTCATGAACTCCGCCTTGCCGAGAATGCGGCAGCCGGTCGCTTTGGAGGCGGCGCGGAGTTCGATGAGCGGCGTGCGCCCGATGGCGTCGGTCACGCTGGCGGCGTAGGTCATGTGCGGTTCCTGTGAGAAGCAGACGCCAGTTGGTAAAACATGTCTGGCGAAAGTTGAACGCCCCCGGAGAAGAAAATTCCGTCAAATTCGCGTTTGCAAACGGACTAAACCTCTCCCTCCAGGGAAAACGTCGCCGCATGGCGTGCAACGGCGCCCGGCGCAAGCCGGCGCATGGAGGGCTTCTCGAAGAGATCCCCGGTAAAATCGACCGGATCGCCATGGCCGGTCCAGGGCTCGATGCAGAGATAGGGCGCCGGTGGGCGAGTCCAGAAGCCGACATGCGGGAAATCGTCGAGCGCGACATGCAGCCGTGCGCCGGCGCCATTGTCGAAGTCGAGATGTTTGCTCTCGATGTTCAGGAAGCAGAGCGCATCATTGGCGAAAAGGGC
>JALRFG010000179.1 GCA_023253795.1 Methylocystis sp. | reverse complement strand
CGGGACGCTTTGTTTTTCGGGACGGACGTTACGGACAGTAATCCCAGAAACCGGCGGTGCGCGCCGGATTGGTGTAATACCAGCACAGCCCCGGCGCGGGCGCGGCGGAGGCTGCCGCTGCGGCTGTTAGGAAGCCAATTGCCGCGCCGGCCGCGATCGCGCCGCCCGGACGCCAGCCGAAGCCCGGCCGACGCCAGCCGCCATAAACCCATCCCGGACGCCCCCACGGACGATGGTGATAGCCGCCATGAAAGCCGGGGTGATGCCCCGGATGAACGCCGGGATGGTGGGGATGAAAACCGCCGGGACGATGAACGCCGCCGACATGATGGAACCCGCCAGGACGCGCCGACGCCTCGAATGAACATGCGAGCGCCGCGATCAGCGCCGCGCCGGTGGCGAAATGTTTGAGCTTCATCTTGCCTCGCGGTTTCAAGGTTGGTGGCGGTCGAGCGGCCAGTTCTGTTACAGGCGGATTACAGGGAATGTGTCACACTGGCGTCGAAAAACAACGCCGCGGAAGTGCATCGCCGCCCTACTCTCCCGTCAGCCACTCAATTTCATATCCCGCGCCGGCGCCCTGCGCGAGGCGGCGCGCGAGGAAGGGCAGCAGGATCGCCGCCTCTTCCGCCAGCACGAAGGGCGGATTGACGATCACCAGCCCTGTCTCGCGGAGCCCCGCTCTCTCGCCGGCTCCCTCACCGCCGACGCGCAGCGACAGGCGCAGCGCGCGACGGATGTCGTGTTTGGCGAAGGACGCGCAAAAGCTGCGCGCTTTCGCAGCGTCCTTGACCGGATACCAAAGCGCGTAAATGCCAGTCGGCCATTTGCGATACGCGGTCTCGAAGGCGGCGAACAGCGCCTCGAATTCATCCGTGCGTTCAAACGGCGGATCAATCAGCACAAGGCCGCGTTTCTCTTTTGGCGGCGTAAAGCCCCCTAGTCCGACATAGCCATCGAGATGAATGGTATTGATCCGCACATCACGCCCGAACCGCCAGCGCAATGTGGCGAAAGCGTCAGGCCGTAATTCGCAAAATATCGCGCGGTCCTGTTCGCGCATCAGCCGGGCGGCGACGAGCGGCGAGCCGGGATAGAGCTTTGGGCGTCCATCGGCGTCGAAGGGGCCGAGAATGTCGAGCCAGGGCTGTAGAAGGTCGTGGACCGACGCCGGGATATCAGAAATATCGGCGAGCCTTGCGACGCCGTCGCGCCATTCGAGCGTGCGCGTCGCCGCATCGTCGGCGAGATCATAGGCGCCTTCGCCGGCATGGGTGTCGATCACCCGGAGGGGCGTCTCCTTGCGCAGCAGATAAACAAGGATACGCGCCAGCAGCGCATGTTTAAACACATCGGCGAAATTGCCGGCATGGAAACCGTGTCGATAATTCATCCGCCATCATAGCCGGGTTTGATGCGGCAGGGACAGCCTGAGATCGCCTCAGATATAACCCAGCACTGTCCCGATATAGGCGCCCGTCAACACGGTGTAGATCATGAAATGAGCAAGCATTTGCATTGTGTGTTCCCCTGTTCGATCCGTTAGAAATGCACGCCGCCGGCGTTGGCCGCCAGAACGCCCTCGATAAAGCCGGCGACGCGAACGGAAACCGACCAGATCAACGCTGCTGCGTCAGCGACAAAGGCGAAAGCCATATTGATCATGTTCAGTTCCTCTGTTTCACGCGTCGTTGAAGCATGAATAGCGGATACCCGCTTGCACAGATGTGCGCCTGCGCACGCGGCGCAAGTGACGTTGCGAGGGTTGAAATCTTGCTAGAGCGGCGCCGGAACCGAGATTTCCCGCGACCGGCAGCCGCGCCGGGCGACTTCCGGACAGGCGCGAAATTCGCGCAAATCTTTCGAAAAGCAGATGCGCACTTCCTGCAACACGCTGCGCTGGCAGCCAACCGACATCATGCCCGGCCGCAGGCGCGGATTGGCGGCGTAGAAGGCGCGCTCAATGTCGATGGGCGCGAAGGTCTGTTCGCCAGCCGGATCGACGAAGGGCGTCGGGATCGTCACCGCCGCACGGGCGCGGGCGACATCGGCGAAATAATCGCTGGGGCTTCTGCCGGTGCAGGCGCCGTGCTTGCGCCATTCATATCGGGCGAGACGCTGATCCGGATAAAGACCGGCGGCGCGCTCCAGCGCGATGCTGGAAGGATTGCCCGGCCCCGCACAATTGCTCGGATAGCCATGCTCATACTGCGGCCATAGTCCATGCACGACGAAACCAAGACGCCGTCCCGGCTCGCATTGGTCGTGCGACCATCCAACCTTTTCGCAAAAGCCCGCCGACCAGCTCAACGCCAGCACATAGAAATCGAAATCGCCGGCGCTGGATGGCGTCCCGGAAGGCGTCGCGCTTTGCGGCGTCGTCGCGGTAACCGGCGGCGCCTTGTCCGCGCAATTGTCGAGAATGCAATCCTCGCGCGCTGCGGCGGGATTGGCCATCATGGCGCACAGCAGCGCGACGCCGGCCAGCGCGCGCAAGTGACGACCCCATCGGATCGACGGAGAAACTGTCATGATGGTTATCTGTCCTTTACGGACCTGCGGCGCGGCAATTGGGACCAAATGCGTGCTCGCGGTCGAGCCCTTCGACGCACCATATAATGCCGGGGCCGGCGCCAATGAAGCCGTTCTGCGAACCAATGTTGTAAATGATGCGGTGACGCTGGCCATCGTTCAACAGCACCTCCGCCCGACAATAACGACGCGGAATATAGGACAGGCCATTCGTGCGATTGCCGAATTCTGAGATCTTGTCGAAGCCCGTGATCTCCAGCGACGACGACCAGTAGGCGCGCTCGCGCTCGGAAAAGGTGCGCATGATCTCGGCGATGACCGTTTGGGTGTCGCAGGTCTCCAGGACCGGCGGAAAGCCCGATTCCCGCTGCTCGGCCGGCGGCGTATCCGCTGGCCCGGCCGTCGCGCCGGCGCTGGCCAGCAGGGCGACAAGGAGGGCGACCCAGCCTGCCCGCCGATCTCTGCCGCCTAATTGTCCTGCGTCTTCACCGCGTCGCACCTGAACCTCCCCGATCCGTCTGCAAGGATTGACACGAAAAGGCGTCGAAGCGTCAAGGCGTCATCCAAGTCATCATTCAAGTCATCATTGCGCCATCGCATTTGCTCATCGCGGTCGGCGATCTTATGTTGCGCCCATGAGCAATCGGCGGGAAACAATTTTCGGCGTCTGGCGACAAACCCTTGCGGGCGTGCTGACCCTGATCGCGGCCTTTGCGTTGATCGCGCCGGAAGCGCACGCGCAGGACCCTCTAGCAGAATTTTTCGGCGGCCTGTTTGGCGGCGGCCACGCCCCCAGAGCCAAACCCCGCGCGCCCGCCGCCAGTGCGCCAACTCGCGTGCGGCGCATCATGCCGCATCAGGAAAACAAGAAGCCGACCTACTGGCGCCGGGGCGAAACAAACGCCGAAAACCCCAATCCTGCG